>JAQVCG010000066.1 GCA_028689875.1 Candidatus Rifleibacteriota bacterium
TCAGAAAGAAGACCTGCTCTCATTTACGGACTTCTGTATGATGTCTACTCTAAAACCGGGCGCCCGGACTCAGCAAAAGCATACGGCGACAAGGCCACTTACATCCGCCTCTGCAACCGTTGATAACACAAGTTAAAGACTTGATGATTTGCATCAAAAGATGCATTATGAAATCCACTCTAGGCACATAATAAACATACCTTTTCTTGACTTTGTTCCTCATTTGGGCTACTATATATATAGGAAGGTGATTAAAATGTCAAAAACCGCAACGATTCGGGCCAGAGTAGAACCTTCTTTGAAGGATCAGGTCGAAAAGATTTTCGAAAAATTAGGATTGAACGCAACTCAAGCTATTAATTTATTTTACAAGCAAGTTGAGCTAAACAATGGACTTCCTTTTGAGCTGAAAGTTCCCAATGAGACAACATTAAAAACGTTCCGGGACTCAGAATCCGGAAAGGATCTGATTGAATGCAAAGATGCCGAAGATATGTTTAACAAACTTGGTATATAATGCTTAAGCCGGTTTATACAAAGCAGTTTGAAAAGGATCTTAAAAAAGTTGCAAGACGAGAATGTCATATTGAATCTGATTGGCTTCTCATTTATAGAATCACAGAAGATTCTATATTTTTTGAGAGAACCGGCTCCCATTCTGATTTATTCGGTTAAAAACCTACATATCATAACTTTATTTAAATTTACTTTATGAAATATTTGAAACAGTTTTTGTTTGCAATAATCTTGTTGTCTTTATTAACGGGTTGTAGTCTTAGTCAGAACTCTGATTCAGACGATACTTCAGAAGGATTTTTGATTTCAGATCTTCCGCTCAGGCACTTATGATCGACTGAAAAATATTACTAACAAAACCCTGCTTCTGGCCGGCACAGAGGACAATCTAATTCCTTCTGCAATTGCTGCCGACATGCAAACCAAGCTTATCAATGCTCAGTTAACTGTTTTTGATGGAGCAGAACATTCAGGCGAACGCTACATGCCATCTGAATATGCAAAGACAATTATGAAGCTTGGCAATGGCAAACCTGCGATAGAGCTTCGAACATGAGCACACATTTTCCCTGAGAAAAACACTCAAATAATGAGCGTATGTATTATAGATAATTAAAATGAATTTGGCACTGTATCTTTACCGGCTTCTGAAACGTGCATGTTTTGGTTGGGTTCGTAGCCAACGTATTTTATAAATGATGTAAATTGTTCTTTGTCGGCGAATTTGTTGGTCCAGTAGGTGCTTTTTTTGATAAAAACGTCTTTATTTGTATCTTTTTCCAGAAATTCTTTTTCTTTTAGACACAGGCGCCAGATTTTTTTACGCGTTTTTTTGATTTTTGCAAAGTCAGTAGGATTATTGTAAAGACCGCTGAGCTTACACTTTTCTTCGAATAAAGCTTTTTTAAGTTCATCGTCTCCGCCGATTAGCAGAAATTCTACTTCGCAGTATATAATGTCGCCATTATTGACAACCACTATATCAGACTTGTCGTTATAGACAGGCACTAAGTCACCTTCAGCGGGCTCGCCGCCAAACCTGCTCAGCGGAACTTTTAACTCTGTAAAACTTTCTTCGCCCATTTCATCTTCTTCGTGAATCAACACCACAACAACTTTTCCAACAACCCGATCAACGTATCCTTGTAAATATTTCGTTATTTGCATATAAGCCTCTTTTCATTTTATCTAAAAAACAAAATACCACATCAACATCACGACCGACAAGACAAAGCAAAGCTTGCTTTTGAGATTCCATACGACAAAGACTCAGCGCTCGAAACATCTGTTTCAAATATTGCAGCTGCTCAGGCTCATAAGTTCGTGTAGATCATTAAAATCCTATCGTTTCCCCATCTTCAGGAATAATGATTCTATTGCTTGAGAAACCTGCGGCAGTTGCAGATTGCTGAAGATTTTTTCTGCTTGTTTCACAATGATCCAGAGCTTCCATGTGAACGGCGATAACTTTAGCTTCTGAAGCGATTGTTGCGACTTGAATTGCTACTTTATCAGCATAAAAATGGTGCCAGACTCTGTTCTGTTTGTGCCGGCGCATTTATTCTCGCTGAAACCGGGTTACTAAAAGGAAGACCGGCTACAACCCACTGGGGACTTGCTTATGACCTGCAGAAGCAATTCCCGGATGCAATAATCAACTCTGAGCGAATTTTAATCAATGACGGAGATATTGTAACGGCAGGTGGGATTACGGCCTGGATCGATCTTAGCCTAGAACTTGTAGCATTGTTTGCAGGACCGGCAATAATGAGGCTTATGGGCAAGCAACTTATATTCGATACAGGTCACAGAGAGCAACGTTATTATCAAAGCTTTTCGCCAAGTTTTTCCCATGGCGATTCAATCATGATTGCTGCTCAAAATTTTATTCATGAAAATTACTTTCACCAGGTCAATATCAAAGAAATCGCTGAATCTATATGTTTGAGCGAAAAAACATTACTTCGCAGGTTCAAAAAAGCCACCGGCATGGTTCCCATAAACTACTTACAGCGCGTCAGAATACAAAAGGCATGCGATTTTCTTGAAAATTCTGATGACTCTTTCGAAACAATCTGTGATAGGGTCGGTTATGTTGATGTAAGCTCGTTTAGAAAGATATTTATAAAAACCATGGGCCTGACACCGCGAGAATTTAGAAAGAGATTTGCATACCAGTCTCATGAGATCGATAATTCGCTTTGAATTAGGGATACGCTTCCTCCCTCTAGCGCAATATGCTGAAATAACAGCAATGAATAAAGCAAAGGGTAATGTATGTAATTCGTGGTGAAACTGGCTCCAATAGTCTGTTGTTATTCCGGTAATATTGCCGGAAAAATCAATAATTAAGCCGAGCCCATCAATGTCTGGCGACATACCTGATACGCTCAATATAATTCTTTCCCGCCTTGTCGTTTCTTTTAACAAAGCGAAAGAGGCAGACCAAGAAATAAGTAAGTGGGCTACTGGGCTAATTTGAAACTCCTTAATGTATTAAAATTTATCATGAATATACCCGAAGGGGCAACAACAATCTTTTGCTAAGCACTTGAACGCTGCCAATAATGGTATAAACCCGCAATATCAGACGAACACAAAAGAGGCATCGCTTCTTTAATTTGCTCCAACGTCCAATCCCACCATTTCATATCTAGCAACATTGAAATTTCTCGCTCTGAAAAGCGCGTCCTTATAGCTTTTGCAGGGTTGCCACCAACAATTGTGTAAGGCTCTACATCTTTGGTGACCAAAGCACGACTGCCAATTACCGCTCCATGACCGACCTTAACTCCGGGCATAATCATTGCTTCAGCACCAATCCACACGTCGCTTCCTATGACGGTATCACCGGCCTTCCGGAAAGCATCAATTGATTCCGAAAATGCGGGTTCTTCATTCATATAGAAAAAAGGGAATGATGTAACCCAATCATGTCGGTGACCTTGATTTCCGGCCATGATAAAAGAGGCTCCCGTTCCTATGGAGCAAAAGCTTCCAATTATCAATTTGTCAACGTCATCGCGATCCGGCATGAGGAAGCGAACGCAATTATCAAATGAGTGTCCATGATAATAGCCTGAATAATAACTATAACGACCCACCTTGATATTTGGGTTCTTAATTTGTTCTATCAGAGGCTTTCCTTTGAACGGGCTATCAAAATAATTCTTCATTTAACGAATACCATGCTCTGTAAATACGTCTTAAACGCTTTGTTGTGTAACAGTTATTTGCGTATACCGAGCTGTCTTCCTCCTTCGGTCATGTAGACGACTAAATCAATAGTTTTGAATGAAAGCAATATATCGACGTTTTTTTCGCTATTCACCAAAGGTAAATATGGTTCAACTTTATCTATTACTAACCGTTTGCCATCCAATACACCTTGAGCTCTGCCCTTTTCGAATTCGCTATCACCACTAAGGGCAATATATCCAAAAAATAACGACAAGCTAAAAAATACCCCTAAGCCAAAGCCAATAATTACATTTTTCATGCTTACCCTTTTGTTATATAACGCTAGCTTGATTTCGCTTCATATTCCGCACCATATAGCACAAAAAAGAAGATTTGTTCAAGAGTTAGTTTTTTTAGTTCTTAAATGATCAGTCTTTGCGCAGGGTGGGGTAGAATAGATCTTTGATCGCTCTTAAGATGCCGCTTTTGTTTTTTGGCAGGCGGTTTGATTTTATGAAACCCAATACGCGCTTTAAACGATTGACGAAGCTTAAGCCGCTCAGGTCGATTTCTTCTCGTAACAGATTTATTTTTGACTCTATGTCTGCAATCTGCGACAAGACTTGCTCTTTGTTTATGAGTATTTCTAAGTCCCTGTCAGATAAAAGACGGGTTCCGAATTTATGAGTCTCGGTTAGAGCCATTAACTCAGATTCGTAACCTGACTTTGAGGCAGAAAGAAAAAATGACAGCCTCACATACCAGTCGGACAAAAATAATAGCGAAGCTCCCGGCTTGTGAACGGTATTAGCGAAACTTAAACGATTGAGAATGAACCCTTTGAACATTCCCGACATGGCAGAATGAACATGGCGGCGGTAATACTGCAAAGGCGAACGCAGTTCGTAACGCAGACCATACGAAGTCATACACTGACCCAATAAAGCATCGTGGGCCATAAACTTGGGAACAGGCATAAAAAGTTGCATCAGACTTCGCTTTACGCTCGTGCAGCTGCCCAAAACATTGTGAGCATTATCAAGTTTGCGAAGCTTAAAAAGGTCAAACTGAGTGAATCCGCTGTGATCAAGCTTGCCATCGGCTAATATCGCGTCGTTTATTACACAGGCCACCTCCGGAAACTCTTGATAGATCTCTAAATGCTTGCTAAGCTTTTCTTTGAACCAATAATCATCCTGGTCGGAAAAAAAAACGACATCGCCCCGCGCTGATTCCATGCCGACCATGAAAACCTGACCGTATCCGAATTTCGAGCCGCCGCCCAAATTGCCGGGTGTTCTGATTATTCGCACGCTGAATGGCGCCCTCTTAGCAAATTCGCTTAAAATTGCGGGCGAAGAGTCGGTCGAACAATCATCAACCGCAATCAATTCAAAAGGCAAAACAGTCTGCTCGCGAATGCTCTCTAATTGAGCCGACAAATACTTCTCACCGTTATATACGGCCATCACAATCGATACGCGCACATCTCACTCCCGTCAAAGCAATTGTTTATACTTTTCAATATAATTCTATTTTAATGATTTTTGAGTATTGCTTAAAATCATTAAGAGTTTTCATTATTTCCGCCCTGACTTATATTTCACCTACACACATATTATAACACAAACAAATGTGTGATATCAGTGCGGGCAAACAAAATACGAAAGCATTTACTGCGGTTGCATATATTTTGCGGTGCGTATATACTCAGTGCTTGAGTTAACGAGGAAATGAATTTGAAGAAGATTTTTTTGTGGTGTATATAATGAAAGCGGCAAATATGTTTTACATTTCAAATGAGATTGTTGAGTTAACGCACTCAAGAATATGTATTTTTGCGGCTTATTCTGCGAATAATATTATTGACGAGGGTGTCATTTACTTTAATCAAATGCTTTTTATTAAAAGATGCAGCGTCAAATGGTTTAACACTTTTTATTTAAACAGATTGTTGAAAAACACCGAGTTCCCGTTTTATATTTTACCCGGTAAAACTTTAAATAAATCAGCTTTAACTTCCATGTTATGTAAACTTTACCTGATATTCGAACCTGTCAGGCTGATCTTAAAAAGCTCCCTTTACAAAGAACTGCGCCGTAAATGCGCACCATTTAAAAAAATGATATTAGAACGAGTTAAAAAATAAGAAAGGTGTAAGCATGCACGAAATTTATGACATAGATGAATTCTATAAGACTTTTGACAAAAAGTATTTATACCGCGGCGGTTTTATGGAAAGCGCTTTGCAAATTAAACTTAACGAGCTGCAAAATAAATTCAAAGAAATTTTGCTTAAATTTAAACCTGTTAAAAAATACTGGTTCAAAAAAAGTATGATGTGCCCGCTTTTAATAGGGAATTCTAAATTTGATTTTGCCAAAGATATTATCGAAAATGAATTGAAATACCGCAAACTCTACGAGCTGCTCGAGGACGAAATTTCGAAAAAAACACTGCTCGCGGTTATGTGTTTTAAACTTACTCAAAACTATCAATATGTTAAACAAATCGAACGATTCACTATCGACCAATATTTCGATCCCGAAATTATCAAATTTAACCCCGAAGGCGAAGTTTTTGCCGATTGCGGAGGCTTTAGCGGTGACACGGCAATAGCAGCTTTCAGATTACGTGTTCCCATAAAAAGATATTATTTTATTGAACCTGATCCCGAAAATTCTAAAAACGCAAAAAATGCGCTCAAAGATTTTGAAAACATTATCTATTGCGAGTGCGCATCGGGCGATTCCAAAGGCGAAGTCGCGTTTGAATGCCGGGGCGCGGGCGGCCATATCACTCAATCCGGAACAAAAAAAATAATTGTCGACACACTCGATAACATCGTAAAAGAACCGCTGACATTTATCAAAATGGACATCGAAGGCGCCGAAAGCGCCACCTTAAAAGGTGCCGAAAACCATATTTTGAACCATAAGCCTAAACTGGCCGTATGCGCTTACCATAAACCCGACGACGCGCATAAACTGGCTTTTCAGATTAAAAAAATCAGACCCGATTACAAACTATTTTTCAGAGTCTATGGCAGCTCCTACTGCGAAGCCGTCATTTACGCCCTGTAGAAGAGGTGTCATGAATTCCGTCACAACAAGAACCGGCAAATCTTTGCTCAATATTATGTCTGGTGTCACTCTGCAAGCTGTGTTAATCGCTTTGGGCTTTTTTTCGCGCAAGGTATTCGTTGACACACTCGGGCTGACCATCCTGGGCATCAACGGCCTTTTCCAAAATTTAATTGCATTCATCTCTCTCATCGAACTCGGCATCGGAACAGCGATTATCTGCAACCTCTATAAACCCCTCGCAGACAAAAATGTTCCTTTGCTTAATTCACTCATGTCTTTTTATGGAAAAACCTATCGAAAGATTGCATTGGCAATATCATTTATTTGTGCCGTAACGCTGCCTTTTGTTCATCACATTTTTAAGGGCGAATTGCCCGTAAACGATTTGAGAATTATATATGCCCTGTTTGCAATCGAAACCGTTATATCCTATTTGTTCGTTTACAAGAAAAATATTATCATTGCCGATCAAAAACAATACCTCATAAACTCTATACTTATTACCAGTAACCTAGTTTCAACTGCCGCACAAATAGCAGTTTTATATTATACGAAAAACTTCTTTTGGTTCTTGATTATCAGAATACTTTTTAAACTTGCAGAAAACCTGTACATTTCAAGTGTCGCTGCACGCAAATACCCGTTCTTAAATGACACCGAACAACATAAGCTACCCGACGAACTGCGCAAAAATATTGCCTCAAATACCAAAGCACTGATTCTGCACTATTTTGCCCTGTATTTCGTCAACAGCACCGACAATTTGATTATCTCTTATTTCTTAGGAATCACATACGTCGGGTTAATCTTAAATTATCAAATGATTTTCAATGCAGTGTTAAGCTTTATTTCGCAGTTTTCAAACGGAATAATCGCAGGCTACGGAAACCTCCTGGCACTCGAAAACAAACAAAAAGCCACAGATACTTTCTATGTGGCATTTTTCATAAGCTTTATTATTTGTAACTTTGCCGCCGCTTCGCTTCTTAACCTCACTCAGCCTTTTATCAAGTTATGGCTCGGCACAACTGCTGTTTTGCCATTTGAAGTTTTAATTTTTCTGATCATCGATTTCTTTATATTAGGTATGACAGCAGTAGGGGGGGCCATTAGAAGCAGTGCCGGAACCTTTAAACAAGACAGCTACTTTCATCTCTCAGCCGCACTGATAAATCTTGTTATCTCAATAATTCTCGTTCAAAAAATGGGTCTGCCCGGGGTCATAATCGGCACAATAACCTACCGAATCTCAGAATGGTATTTTGCACTCGGAATTATACTGCACAAACATGTTTTTAACGCAGCTCTCGCGCGATACTTCAAAACTTCGTTTAACTTTTTGCTGATTTTTATTTTTACTCAGTTCGCATCATATAATATTTGTAATAACCTCCATATTCAAAACGAATACGCATTTCTAGCCGTGGTCCTCATGATCTGCATCATTTTGCCAAACGTTATTTCTATTCTGTTTTTACACAAAACCCCTGAATTCAAAGACCTGGCCACCCGTCTGAAAAACTTTATGGGCACCTTTTGATTTCAATATAACTCAATTTTAATGATCTTTGAGTATTGCACAAAATCATTATCACAGGTTGAATGTTGCCCTGTCGTTCGCAATAAGATATACTGATGATATGTAAAGCACGAAAGGATGTAATTGTGGTAGGCAAACCACCATACACAATAACTGAAAAATCAGCAGATTATCTTGCAAAGATTATTGAGATAGTGACGCGCCTCGAGCTTGGCACAGATTTTAAAAAAAACATCCGTTTGCACAGAGAAAATCGAGTGAGAACGATACATTCGTCTCTGGCAATTGAAGGAAATGAGCTTTCACTGGATGAAGTAACCGCTGTAATTGATGGAAAGAAAATTGTCGGCAGGCAAGCAGATATCAGAGAAGTCAAAAATGCATACCGTGCATATGACAAAATAATGTTTTTCGACCCCTACAGTGTAAATGACTTTCTGCGTGCTCATAAACTAATGACAGAAGGACTTTTGGCTGAAGCCGGAAAATTCAGAAGTAAAAATGTCGGAGTATTTGATGACAGTATTTTAATTCACCTTGGAGCTCGCCCGCAATATGTACCGCAGCTTGTTGCCGAACTGTTCGCTTGGGCAAAATCCTCTGAACTACATCCTGTGCTGAAAAGTGCCATTCTTCATTATGAAATAGAAACGATTCATCCATTTGCCGATGGTAACGGCCGCATTGGACGGCTTTGGCAGACACTGGTTCTTGCAAAGTGGAACAGCGTTTTTGCCTGGCTTCCAATGGAAGCAGTCATCTATAGAGACAGAGCAGATTATTATTCTGCTATAGAAGCTTCTCGTGATTCTAACGACTCCGGTGTTTTTATTGAGTTTACTCTTTCTGCTCTTTTGCAGACCATTATAAACCAAATGAAGCACCAAGATGAGCACCAAGATGAGCACCAAGATAAACGGTTTGTTGAACTGAGTGACATACAGATTGCGGTATTAAAAGCTCTTATAGAAAAACCTTTGTCACGCAAGGACATCTTTGAGAGAATCAAAATGAGCTATGACAGCAGAGCTTATAAACGAATAGCAGAACCTCTTTTAAACGGCGGCCTGATCGAAATGACATTGCCTGAAAAGCCAACCAGCCGCCATCAGCAATACCGCCTGACAGACATCGGCAGAAATGCAATACGAAACAAATAGCATAATCACTGAAATCTTATTTTGAGATTGATTTTTAAAGCCAGATTTGATATATTGTCTGCACAAGCCGGAATAGCTCAGTGGCAGAGCAGCTGTTTCGTAAACAGCAGGTCGCAGGTTCAATCCCCGTTTCCGGCTTTTTTTTTGTGTGTGTAAATATCTCATAGAGGTGATGTTGTGGTACCTACAGATTTTTTGAGAAATGTTAAACTTTTTGCCAATTTACCTGAAGAAGAATTAATAAATATCTGCAAACAGGCAGAAACAAGGGAATTCCCACGAGACGCTTTTATATGCAAAGAAGGCGAAGAAGCCGATTCGATGTATATTATAAAATCCGGTATTGTCCAGGTCTTTTGCGACGACGGGGCAGGCGGACGCAAGATTCTTACACACCTTAAACTCGGCGAATATTTCGGCGAAATGGCCTTGCTTACCGACGAACCCAGAACAGCTTCAATAGTCGCACTGGCCGAAACACAGCTTATTAAACTTGCGAAAGACAGCTTTCATAAACTTCTCAGCACAAGTCCCGAAGTATCACTCAGCATTATCAAAACCCTTTGTGCGCGGCTTTCTAAAACAAATCTCGGAGCCGCAAAAACTAAAATGCATAATGTCTATTCTGTAATCGGCCCAGACACCGCTTCAGGCAAAAGCCTTTTTGCACTTAACCTCGCTCTTGCAATGCAAAAAGAACTTAATAAAGACGTGCTGCTCTATGACCCCAACGTCAGAGACGATAAAGTCGCTAAACTTCTAAAAGTCGAAGAAAGATCACAAATCATCGATGAACTGGTTGAACACGAACATATCAGCGATATCTGCAAATATGTGGCAAAAGCTCCATGCGGTCTGCTTACCATAATTCCGCAAAAAGACGGGCTTACAGATATCAGGCTTAAAGAATTTCATACTTTTTCTTTAATGCAAACCATAATGGAAAAATTTGAGTTCGTTGTGGTCGACTCAAGCTCCTTATACACAAAAGTTACAAAAGAAATCGTACAAAATTGCGACCGCATAGTATACCTGATTTCAAGCAAAAACATCTCTGTTTCAGGTTTGATCGAACATTTCGACACAACCCGCAGAAACTGGAAAGTCGATTCCGATAAAATCGTTTTCGGCGTCAACCACCTTACCGACGATCCAAAAAAAGAAAGCATAATCACTGCACAAGACAAAGTAAAACTTGCTTTCGAGATACCATACGCAAAAGACTCAGCCCTTGAAACCTCAATTACAAGCATCGCGACTGCTCAGGCTCATAATATTCTCTTCAGCCAAACATTCGGACTCTTTTTGCCAACCTTTGAAAATGACCCCGCAAAAGCTGCTCTCGCCAACCGCTGGATAGAAAGCGGCAAAGAAGAATTCTCTCGCATTTTAAAAGACGTGCAAATTACAGGCCCGGTTACACGCAACAACATGCAATGCAATGTGCTCTCAGGCCGCACATCAAAATGGAACCTCAACGAACACGTCGTTAAACTTATAGACTTCTCAAACCGCTTCAAAAAAGAATTCCAAATCAGCGGAATAATCTTCTCCCTAAACTCCCAAGAAAGCTTAATCTAACTTAATTAGCTAAATAAATGATAAAGCTACTTTTCATTTTGTTAAAAATCATATGAAATGTAAAGTAACTTTATCATTTTTATAATTTACTTTTAATTGTTATTCTGATATAGTTTTTATAAATACATCTTTAAGTGAGGCGTAATATGTGGTTTTTTAGAAAAATATTTTGGATGCTGACATTGCCGTTTGTGGCACTTACGGG
>JAQVCG010000006.1 GCA_028689875.1 Candidatus Rifleibacteriota bacterium
TTTTTCAATAAAACCTTGTTCTAATTGCAAGTTTGCAAGCCCGACCTCTGCATCTGTAACCATTGGATCAATTTTTAAAATATCTTTATAAACCTGTTCAGCTTCAGCATATTTGGCCTGTTTAGCATAAATATCCGCCATGTATATTCGAGCAAAAATATCATCATCATTTATTTTCAGAGCGATTTTAAAATACTTCAAAGCTTCATCCGGCATTTGCATGTTGATATAGGCTGAAGCTGTCAAAAAATTAGCCTCAAAATCGCCGGTTTTATATTCGAAACTTTTTTTGTATTGTTCAACAGCTAAAGGATAATTTTGGCGGTTATAATAAATGAGACCTAAAAATGCATATGCAAGGCCTTTATCAATGTCAGATTTTTTGGTTTTGATAAATCGCTTTAATAGAATCTCGGCTTGTTCATAGTTTTCTTCGTCAATTAAATTAGTAACTTTAACGAAGTCAGAGTCGAGTTTTTCAGTATTTTTATTTTTTACAACCTGCCTGGTTTTACGATTTTCGGTTATAATATTTTCAGAGGTTGTTTCAAATTCTTTTGTTGTTTTTCTGGGCATCATATTTCGCCTTAAATCACTTTCAAGCGAACTATAAGCAGTGTTCTGCGGAAAATATTTTCTTAATATCGTAAGATGTGCTAGTGCTTCGTTTGTCCGGCCCTGAAAAACAAGCGAAAGAACAAAATAATATCGGGCTTGGTGATGATTTGGCTGCATATCTACCACCTGCCCTAAATATGACGAAGAGCCGCGATAGTCCTTTTTCATAAACAGTTCCATGCCTTCATCAAATATTTGCTGTAAAAGAGATGAATTAGCAAACAGAGAAGAAGACACAACAATTAGTGCAATTAGTGTTAAATAACGTAATAATCTCATATTACATAACTATAACATTACCGTAGACTTGAGACAACACCGAATTATGTTACAGATAATAATTGAATTGTCATGTCAATTAAGTTATACTAAACACTACTTTATGTAAGGTTTATTCAAAATGTTCGATCAGATTTTAAAATTTATAGAAGCCGGCGGCCCTTTAATGTATCCGATGACAGTTGTCGGCATACTTATTTTTTCAATGGGTCTGTATCAAGTTTGTTGGCTATTGTTATGGACACTTTCATCTGAAAAGTATGCCTGCAAAGGTGCCCCAAAATGGACCAAAAAAGCTATTCAAATGGCCACAGAGAAAAAAGGGCTTGCAGGTGTTTCTTTGATGGAATCAATTGAAATGTGCATAGCAAGAGCAGAAGGCTGTCTATTGAAGCGGGTACCTGACATGAAGTTTTTGGCCCAAATAAGTACCCTAATGGGCTTTCTGGGTACAGTAACCGGCATGGTAAAAGTATTTAACACAGTGGCAAAATTAGGAATGGTAACACCGGGCGATCTGGCCGGAGGTATTCATGAAGCTCTTTTCACTACTGTCTACGGTCTTGCTTTGGCATTATTTGCCTGGGGATTTTCTTATTTCATAGAAGTTCTTGCAGAAAGACACATAAGAGTTATTGAAATGCGCGTTTTCTCAGAATTAGAAAACCATAATGAAAGCACGGTTAAACAATGAGCTTAGCAAGAAAACCAAGAAAAGAAACTTTTTCGCTTGATCTGACTACTTGTTCTGACATCATATTTACCCTTCTTTTATTCTATATTTTAACTCAGAATTTTATTCCTCAGATACCGCTTGATTTGCCGAGAATAGAAAACGCAAATTACATAGAAAACAACACACATTTAAAAATTGATGTGCTTGAATCGGGCAATTTACGTTGGAACGAAACCGAATTTTCAATAGATTCTGTTCCTGATTTCAGAATAACTAAAGACAAACCGGTAATAATTTTTGCACACAAAATGGCGCCGTCAGGCGTATGTATAGAGCTATTAGATAAACTTCGCGCAATGGGTATAACTTCTGTATCATTTGCAGGTACAATAAAAGAAAAAAAATAAAATGGTTATCCGAATTCTAGAGACAAAAAAAGCATTATTGTCTTTGTTTTCGTTTACTGCGGCGCTACTTTTACAGTTTTTCCTCATCAACGTGCTCCATGAGGCTTGCGGCAGTTGTAACGAAAAGGATTCAGACGTTCTTAAAACCGTAAAAATAAACTTAGTCAGCATTAGCAGTGAGGTTGCATCTATTCAACCCGAAGAGCTTTTCACAGAAATTGCAGAGCCACAGATTTTGCCTAAGACACTTACTGAGCCGCCGCCCGAAATTTTACTCGAAAAACAGCCGCTGCCATTGCCTGATATGCCTCCCGCGATATTGCCCGACATAGCCCCTCAAATAGTTCCTGATATACCCCCAAAAACAACGACCGAAATAACACCAAAAACTAACACCACAAAAGTCGTCACTCAAACAATAACCCCATCGCCTACCATTAACAAAGCAGCACAACCCATAGCCGAGACGCCAAGTAACTCTGAGACAAAAACAAGAAACAAAGTTTGCACTGCTGTGCTGACAGATGAGTCTGTCAAGTATCTCGTTAAGGCCCGCAATATTATCGAAAAAAATAAAACATACCCGATAAAAGCACGCAGAAAGCAAATAGAGGGTACCGTATCTTTATCGTTTTTAATAAACAAAAACGGCAGAGTTTCGAAACTGACAGTTCTAGAAAGCCCAGACAAAAGCCTAACTAACGCTTCAACAAAATTATTAAAAAGCATCAAACTGCCCAAACCGCCCACATCATGGGACGAAACAAAAACTGTTAAATTTGAAATTAACTATCGTCTGAGATAACAATTTTAAAAAGTTATTATCATTTTCGCATTAATAACAGTGGCATCATAACCGGCGCCTGAAGGCAACTTAGAAGAATGAACCTTTTTGATTTCGCCATCTATAATAGTGTCAGAGCCTATAAATTGGGAAAGACTTACGCCGCCTTCGTAGTAAGCGCCATCAATCGTTGATTTAATGTCTCTGTGCTTGATGAAAAATTTGTATCTTTGATTTCTTGAAGATGGAGTCAAGGTTACAGACATATTTTTTTCAAATTCTTTACTGGGGTCTTTATCGGTAATTCTGTCATATTTAACGCCGACTTCCATATTTACCTTAGGACTGAACACTCTTTGAAACGACACAATCTTACTATCTGAAAAGATGTCGTTAATGCTCTCATACTGGTCTGTTTCATCACGTTCTTCGTAAGTTAAATCTAATATATAATTTCTTTTAAACTCATGTCTGAGCTGAATCAATTTCAAGTTATCTTTTAAATACATTTTGGAGTCTCTGTCTTTTGAATACCCTTCCTCGTATTCTGTTGTTAAAATCATCTTTTCTATTGGAGTAAAGCGCAATTCGTAGGTTTTTCTATCAGTTTCAGAAAGCATTACGTTACTATGCCTGTCTTCAATGTCTCTTCTTCTCCAGTCAAGGTATGCCTGAAGTTTTTCATTAATTGTATAGTCTGCGGTAAAGTTAGTTGTCGCTTTTTGCACTGGGTTTTCGAACCTTGATATAACCTGCATTTCTTCTTGGACATCTGTTGGCAGACTGTTTGGAATCTGATATTTAGTTTGATCAAGCGAATCATCCCTAACAATTTTCGATGTGTTTTCTATTTTATATTTAAGCTGTGTTTTAATTTTGCTGTTTGGCTCGTATTGCATTTGAGAGTCGATTATTTCACTTTCGGCTCTCGAATTGGCGTACATATCGTCTTCTCTTCGCCATTGAAATTGTCCTCGCATATTAAAAATACTGCTTGGTTCGTAGTTCATATCTAAACTATAGTTTCTGGTATCTGATCTAAGGCCTTTAAGCACCATGCCATCTTCTAATTCTATTTTAGAAAAATTCAAATTTAAAGATAGGTAGTCTGCTATTTTGGATGATAGCCCCATATCAAGTTGCAGAATTTCAGAGCCCGAAGCAATATTTACACCGTCTTCATAAGATGTTTTTTCTATTTTTGTCTGTGTGGTTGTTTTTCCGAATTTTCTGTCATAAATGGCTTTAGTTACGTCTTTTGTGATATTAGAGAATGCTTCTTGGGCCTTTTCTTTATCTTTTTGTGTTCCTGATTTAAACTCTAATCTTGAAACTTTGTTGGGAACCCAGACAAAGCCGCTGTTATATGCTTCGAAATCAATTTTTCCCATTTCGGGATTATTATCAATATTAGTCTCTGCGTTTTCGCCGTCAGCAAACACAGAAATGCTGTCATTAAGTTTATAATCAACTTTTCCTCTGCCGCTTACAACATCATTTACCAGACCGCGCTCGCCTAGTTCGATGACTCCGTCTTCTCTGCCGATAAGTTTAAATTTGCTGTCTATGTTGTAGTAAGCACCATCTGCCTGTATTTTATCAGTTTTTGCTCCGAATCCGATTCTGCCGGCTTTTCCTTTAATTTCTCTGTCTTCAGGTGTTTCTTGAGAATTTATATTTCTGTCGATAACAGAAACAGCAGTTTCTCCATTAAAGGTCAAGACCTTGCCCAACCGCCATTCAAAATCTGTTCCGTAAACATCGTGCTGCATGGGCGTTATTAATGCGGTGCTCTCAGACGCCACCGTTTCACCGGGTTCAAGCTCTGTATCAGCACCCGCTTTTGGCGTTTTGCTATCGAGCTCTCTCAACCAGGTAACCCCAATTCTTCTTTCGGGGCTCTTTATGTATTCTTGTCTTGTTCCAAACACATTACGTGAAAAAGCCAAGTTTTCGTTCGATGTTTCGTATTCAACAACTATCCATTCTGTGATTTCAATAGGCAAAACCGAAGCAGAAAACTTAATAATACCTTCTTCATAATCAATAAGGTAATCACTGCTTCTTTGCAACAGTCTTCCATTTATTCTAATCTGTTCAGACCCCTGTACAATCGGAAAAGCCTGCATTCTGTATTCTTGTTGAGCACCGGCGCCTCTGAATTGCTCACGTCTTGCGGCCCCTTTAGACTGCGAAAACATAAAGGTCGATCTAAAATTTTTCGTCATGTTTCCTTGTGCAATTATACCGCGCACTTCTTTGCTAAATAGCGTCAATTCGGTATTTTCAAGCTTAACTTGAAAATCGCCCAAAACAAATTTCCACTTTGGCGTATTAATATTTACGGTAAATCTTCTGTCCTCGTCTTCTTTGTCGTCTAACACCGCATTTACTGTCGAATTTTCGTTAATTTGCCCATCAATCTCTAAGTGCAAGCTTTGGTCCATTTTAAATCCCGGGTAGCTGTCAAATTGTTCTGTTGAAAAATGGCTTATATCGCCTTTAACATCAGATTGTTTGATTTCAAACGTTTTGCTTCCCGAAATATTCAGTTCAGGTTTTTTCTTTTTTTCGCCGTCATCTTCGTCCCAAAAATTCTTCGCGTATTCCATAACCGCCGCCTCTGAAGCATTGAGCGAAACCGGCTCTGTTTCGGGCACAAAAGGCTTAACCGCTAATTCGGGAATTACTATTCCCAGCTTTTCTGCTTCTTCAGGCGACATGGGTTCGGGCTCATAAGGAAGCACTGTTCCATCTGTGGGTTCAGAAATGCTTTCGATTTCACTTTCTATCGCATCTTCACCGGCAGGCTCAAAAAAGTTGACTTCTTCGCCCTTATTAAACGCTTCAATTTCTTGCGAAGTCAAATATATCGGCTCATAATAAACGACTTGAGCAAAGCTTTTCTCAACAAACGGGAACAAAACAAACAGCAAAGAAACAACAGACATGAGCAATATCTGAGTTTTAACTTGTTTTACGGGTTTTCTTATATTTTGTTTGCCTATCATTTATCTATCTTTTTTTACTATTCGTTTAATCTGACCTCTGAAGTTTCCCCCTCGGGTGAGCGCTCTGATGAATATCTTTTAAATCTTTTGCCGTTAAGTGAGTATATATTTGCGTTGTAGAGACATCTACGTGTCCTAGCATCTCTTGAACAGCCATAATGCTTGCTCCGCCCTCAAGCATATGCGTTGCGCACGAATGCCTGAAAATGTGCGGCGACACTTCGACAGTAATACCGGCCATCAAGGCATATTTTCGAATAATTTTCCAAAGCCCCATTCTTGAGATTGGCTTTCCTAAGGGGTTAAGAAACATTGTTCGTTCTGTAATGTTTTTACAAAAGCTGTTCCGTCCCTTTAACAAATACTCACGTATCGCCGCCATTGCATAAGATCCGACCGGCACTATACGCTCGCGCCCGCCCTTTCCCACAACCGTCAAAAACTCTGCTTCGGTATTCAAACTGTGCAAATTAAGTCCGATCAATTCAGACTCTCTGATTCCCGTGGCATATAACACTTCAAGAATAGCTCTATCACGCAGCCCATAGGCATTCGACAAATTGGGTTGTTGCAAAATCAATTCAATTTCTTGTCTGCTTAAAACCTTTGGAAGGGGCCGGCCGATTCTTGGTCTCTCAAGTAGCGCAGTCGGATCTTTTTCAATAAATCCTTCTCTAATCAAAAATTTATAAAAACCCTTTAAAGCTGAGGATTTACGTGCCATAGAGCGTGGTGAAAAACCTCTATCGTGCATATCAACCATAAACAGGCTTAAAACACTGTCTACTAATGCGCCGGTAACAGGTCTGCCACGTTTTGCGGCAAAATCCAGCCAATCTTGAAGGTCTCGCTTATAGGCTTCTAATGACTTAGGCCTAAGCCCTTTCTCGATTGATAAATAGTTTAAGAACTGTTCTAACAATTCTTCAGACATTTCAGCTCCGAGTTATTATACTTTATCATCTAATATCGGAATAATCGGCTCTGTAAGTTAAACAAAAAAAACCACCTTCGGCTTATTGCCAAAGGCGGCTTTTTTTATTCTTGTTATTCTAAGGTTTTATCTACGAGTCTGCACTGCAACTTTCAAGGCATCGAGAAGTTTATCAAATTCTTCTTGAGAAGCTTTTGGAACAGATCTTTCGGTTGATGACATGTAATTCAACTCACGAAGTGCCATACGATAAAGATCGTTTTTCGGACTTTTCTTTGCTGCGGTAACGAATTTTTTCATTTCGCTTAAGTTGCCTGATTTAACTTCTTTTACGAGGTTATCAATAACTTCGCGTTTAGCAAGAGCAAGAATCATGTCATCCCACATTGTTTCTTTTGAGAAATCGAGGGTTGTATATTTTTGTTCTAAGCGGAAGCTTGATGGCAAATAAATGGCAACGCCTTTAGAATTTTTAAGCGTAGTGCCTGTTGCTTTGTTTGCTACGACCAATGCTTTTGCTGCAGTAATAGCTTTTTCAACGGCTGTTTTGAGAGAGTTATCAGATGCCGCCTTCGGCTTAAGCAATTCGAGGAAATGGATCAAATCTATATTTTCGGGGAAGTCGTATTTTTGAACTCTTAACAAAGCATTTTTGAAAACACCGGCGTATTTACCGCTCATGGCTGTTTTAGCAAGCCCGTTGAGAGAATCTACAACTGCAGAGAATTTGCTTAAATCAAGGGCTGACTGCGTTGAATCATCGTGGCCCTGGCTGCCACCGCTATATGATTTACCAAAAGCATTTACCCAATTTATTGCAAAGTCTTTGGGAGACATGCCGCTTTTAACGCCTCTGAGGATATCATCGTAAGGAGCGCCTTTGCCCGGCTCAAGTTCTTCTGATGCAACCATGAAATTAACGTGTTTTCTGACTGCATAAGCTACTTCTACCATTTGCATCAAGCAAGCGTCGAAATTAAGAACATCAACTTTTTGGCCTAATGCTTCGTTGATTTGTTCTAATGCAGTTGTCAACTGATTGTTGGTAATATGATTATTTGAAGAATCGTCATAAGAAATGCCTCTGAATACTGCGTTTTCATTTTTGTTCTTCCAGCCCGAGCCGTGATTCCAGAGAGTGAAAGAATAATGCTTTGCAGGATAATTTGCTTTTATGTATTTTGCGAACTTAACGAATTCTTTATAATCGCCCATATCAAGTTCGCCCATATCTTTTACTTTTGTAACTTTGCCTTTTTCAATGTAATTGACTTGTGCGGGACCACGTTCACGGTCAATGAGTGTAACTACGTTCATATAATCGTTAGAACCAATTTTACTCATTTCTTTTTGGTCTTCCATGCCAAACGGGTCAAGATTGTTGTCGGCGTTTAGAAATACTGCAACAGTCCATTCTTTTACAGCTCTTTTAGGTTTAGCAGCCGCTGCATCAGCTGAAACGGCGGTGAAAAGAAGCAACACTGCCAAAGTTATACTCGATACTCGTTTCATCATGTTCTCCCTGAACTTTATAGAACTTATTTGTCTCTTATAACCTTTAAGACTTTGTTAAGTATAAATAAAAAAAAACAAACCCGCAACCTCAAAAATGTACATAGTTTGATATTTATTTTATTATAAATTTGATGTAGACTGAAAGCAACATGCACAAGGCGGAACGGAATTTTGGATATTAAGATAACAGAAGCCACCATAAAAGACGTTAATGGTATTGTTGAGTTTGAAAAAGAATGTTTTATTTGCGTAACAGATAGATTTTCACCCAGAAACATAACAAACCAGATTAAATCAAAAACTTGCAGAATAACAACCATAAAAAACAAAAAAGGCGAAATACTAGCATCTGCCACAGGGTTTTTAAGACATTTTAAAGTTCCATCGGGCAGAATTTACAAAATTGGTGTATCGCCTGCCCTAAAACAAAAAGGTATAGGCAGTTTACTTTTGCAAGAAATGGAATCGTGGTTTTTAAAACACAAAATGCAGTTTTCTTTTGCAGAAGTAAGAGAAAGTAATACTCCATCACGTAAAATGTTTATTAAAAGCGGTTACGAAGAAATAGGCCCGTTACCCTGTTATTATGGTAATTTAGACAAAGGCCTTGATCTTGAAAATGGGGTAAAATACAAAAAAAAGCTAACTAGCGAGGCAAAATCTTGAAAAAACCTGAACTCATGGCTCCGGCAGGAGACACAACAAGTTTAATATCGGCATTAGAAGCAGGTGCCGATGCGATATATTTTGGCATAAGCGAAATGAATATGCGTGCTGCAGCAAAGAATTTCACCATAGAAGACTTACCTTTAATAAGCTCAACCTGCAAAAAATATGGTGCGAAATCTTATTTAGCTCTTAACACAATCATATTCGACCATGAAATAAGCAAAGCGCAAAACATTATTGCAGCTACCGTAAAAGCCGGTATTGATGCTGTAATATGCTGGGACTTTGCGATTATCGGCGAATGTTTAAAAGCAAATTTGCCCATATTTTTATCGACACAGATGTCGGTTGCTAATTCTGAGTCTTTGATTTTTTTATATAAAAATTTTGGAATAAAACGTTTTGTACTGGCTCGTGAATGCACCTTAGAAGAAATTGTTTCAATCAAACAAAATCTTAAAAACAAATTAGGCGATAAAAGCAATGAAATAGAGATAGAGGTTTTTGCACATGGGGCCATGTGTGTATCGGTCAGTGGCAGATGTTTTATGTCACAATATGCATTTAACTCTTCTGCCAACCGCGGCGAATGCAGGCAGCCATGCCGCAGGGAGTATTATATTAAAGATATTCGTGACGGCAAAGAGTTTTTGATAGGCAAAGATTATGTAATGAGCCCTAAAGATCTTTGCACCATGCCTTTTTTAGACAAGCTGATTGAAAGCGGCATTGAAAGCTTGAAAATAGAGGGTCGCGGGCGCAGTCCGGAATACGTAAAAATAGTAACCGAATGCTACAGAAAATTCATAGATTTTTATTTTGAAAAGCAAAACGAACCCGACTTTGAATCAAAAATGTCAGATTTGAAAACAACTTTGACACAAAAACTTGATTCTGTTTTTCATCGAGGTTTTTCAGATGGTTTCTTTTTTGGCCGTCAAATAGAAGACTGGAGCGGCGGCAACGGTTCAAAAGCAACTCATAGAAAAGTTCATATAGGTATTGTAACGAACTTTTTCAAAAAAGTCGGCGTTGCAGAAATTAAGATAACTAATAGAGGCTTTAACACAGGCGATGAACTAATGTTCATCGGCAAAAGCACCGGCGTAAAATCGCTAGAAGTATTATCCATCGAAAGCGATGAAAAGCCTGTTACAAGAGCTGAAAAAAACACAGTTGTAGGCGTTAAACTTTCTGAAATCGTCAGAGAGAACGACGAGGTTTATCAGATTGTTCCCGTTGAAGAAGTTAATAATTTAAAACAATGAACGGTAGAGTATTATGAAAAAAGGTTGTTTAGGTTGTTTTGGCGGCGGATGTGTTGTTTTTATAATTTTACTGGTTGTAGCCGGCTATCTTACATACGGCTTTTTGCAAACCCAAGGGCGCGAAATGCTTGCAAACGGCATTGACGCAACGATTGAATCTATCAGCGAAAAGGGAATTTCTAATGAGGTTGTGCGCAAAGAAGTATTGACAAGCGCAAAAGCCTTAACAGACAAAATACGCAATCAAGAAATAGGTTTTATAGATCTTTCAGTAAATATATCAAAAACCTTTAACCAAGACTTTTATGCTAAGTATTCGCTTGTTGGCTTATATAAGCAAAGCACAGCATCAGGAACACAAATTTCACCTGAAGAACAAAATTCGATCAAAAAAGTTGTATCAGCTTTGTATGCAAAAAAAATAACTCATACTCAATTAGCCAGTTTTACGGCAATTCTTCAAGAAGCATCTCAAGAACTTAGGGACAAAACCCCACCGGAACAAGAATCAGAAGATATTAAAAATGGCGACGGCGTTAAAATTCTTCTTGGCTACGGTGGCGATATGGCATCAGAGATTTCAGCCGGCAACCTGAAAAGAGCTATCAGTGCAATAACAAAAATTGCCGACGAAAACAGCTTAGACGAGACTGATGAAAACTTTAATACCGATAGCCTGGTCAAAAACGACATATTAGAAATAATCAGAAAATTTTCTGAAAAAGCTAAGTTAACAGAGTCTAACGAATGATTTGTCATTCTAAAAACGCTGATTTTGTAATAAAGGAACTTAATCTTAAACCACAAGATTCCCTTCTTGTTTTGGGATGCCAAACCGGCGCAGAATTAGCTATAGAACTGGCAAATCTTGGCTATAAAGTTACTTGTGTTGACAACGATCCTGCAATACTTGCCCCATTAAAAGAGCATAACAATATCTTAACCGCTAATTGCCCTATAAAAGATTATCAAACAAGCGAAATCTATGACGCTGCACTATCGATTTTTGGCAACTCGTTTTGTGTTTTCAATACTAACGATAACATCTGGGGAAAAGACATGGCCATATTGGGTAACTTATCAGAAATGCTCAAACCAAACAGCCGTTTTCTGATAGCCCTGTTGAATGCTTCAAGGTTTATGCGCTCATTAACTGACGCAGAAATCGAAAATAGCACGGCAAATATTTGGCAGCAAACACAAACAAACAAAAACAACCCACAACAAACATTAAGGTATTACAGTCCGGCCGAATTCACTAGAATGGTGAACCGGGTCGGTCTGAGACTTAACGATGTTTATGGCTATAATGACGGGCCGATAGAACCCAAAAGACTAATGCCGGACGATCATCAGTTTATTGCACTGGGAAACAAAAAAGCATAGTCACAAACTATTTAAGTCTTTTAGTTGCAGCGCGGGCTTCTATTGAGTTTTTTCCGCCATCTCTCTCAATTACTGCCCTATACCAATTTTGGGCGTCTTGTTCTCTTCCAATGTTTTCAAGGGCTTTAGCATAATCAAGAGCTCTTGCCATAAAAATTTTATCAGAGTTCTGTTGCGGATCAAGAGAAAACATTTGTTCATACAACTCAACAACTTTATCGAACTCACCAAGCGTTTTGTAAACTGCCAAAAGCCTGTTTTTTGCCTCGTTCACCAGCTGCGTATCGGGATATTGCTTTAAAAGATATTCTAATACAAGTTTTGCACTTTGAAAATCGGGCGGGTACATTCCCGCAAGATATAAATTCGAGAGTTTCCAGCATGATTCCTGGGCCCTTAAAGAATCGGGGCAGTTTTCTATAACCTGCGTATGCAAGCTTATAAGTTCACTTTTTTCATTTGAGGCCAATGCCGCCATTTGCGTATAAAGTTCTTGAGCCAGTTTTTTTTGTTCTTCAACACCAAGTTTTTTAGATATGTTAAACAGGTTGTTTTCTGCAAAAACAAACAGGGGCAACAAACAAAAAACAAAAACAAACAAAGCTTTGCGCATATATAACTCCTTGCTCCATCCTCAAACAAAAAATATTATCAGCTAAAAATTCAGTTGTCAATTTACCAAAGGCAGCAGATCGAACCTGATTATCCCGTCGTATAAATCGATTTGGTTCACCTTTACAGAAACTTTCTGACCCGGCGACACATCAAAATCAGGTTTTCGACAATGTCTGAAGCCACACAAAAAGTCCACATAAAATGTAACTTCATTATTACTCGAAGTGTCCACAACAACACCATTTAGCAACAAGTCCTTTTTTTGCTTAGACATTGTTTGTCTTTCATTTTTCAAATATTTAAGCATAAAATATCTTTCACGTTTTTGCATGATATCTTCGGCTCTTCCAACTGAAATATCAGAAATCAGCACCTCTTGTGTCAGCTCGTCTTCTGTATAAAAATTCTTTTTCTCGCGAATAAAACTCTTTATCTGTCTATGCAAAACAAGGTCAGAATAACGTCTTAATGGCGATGTTATCTGAGTATAACTATTTACACCCAGCGAAAAATGCTTATTGGCAGCTGTTCCCACAACGGTTTTTCGAAAAGTTCTCAATGCCTGCCAAAAAGCTAAAGCGTCAAATTCTTCTTTAAATTCTTTTTTTGTGTTTTCATCGCCGTCTTGAGACCTGTACAAACATGGTATATCATTTTTTTTGAACCATTCTGCTGCGACATGGTTTGTCCATATCATAAATTCAGATATCATACCTGCGCACAAACAGTCTCTATCTCTAAGTTCTACTGTTATTACGCCATCACGAACCTTAACTTCGGGTTCAGGCTGTCTGGGTATAATCACAGCGCCATTCTCAACGCGCTTTTGTTTAAGTTTTTGCGAAAAATCATACGCTGACTTAAGCCATTCATCGTCGTTAAGAATTGAATTAGCAGAATCGTAATCTGTGGCCTTTTCAATTTGTATAACTGACTCAATGATTTCAAAGTCAATTAAGTTACAAAGGCTGTCAAAAGTCATTTTAAAAGACAAAGCCCCTCTGACATTCTTCTCGTCTAAGCTTAAAAAGTTTTCTGAAAGATTATCAGGCAACATGTGTATTCTTGCATCAGGCATATATACGCTTGTCCCGCGACATTTTGCTTCTTTATCCAATAAATCATCAGGTTTTATAACTTCTGCAGGGTCAGAAATATGCACCCAAAGTGTAAAATTGCCATTATCATCTTGTTCAAACGAAAAAGCATCGTCTCGGTCTTTACTTTCGGGTGTGTCTATTGCCCAAACCTTTAGCCCCGTTAAATCTTTACGTTCAGATGTATTTAAACCCGTTTCGCAAATTTTTTGCGCTTCAGTAATTTGTTCTTTCGAGAACTCTGTTGGCAAGCGGTATCTTATGACTTCAAGATTTTCGTCTTCGTTAAGCAACCCCGCCGAAACCAATGCCCTAAACATTTTGACCGGCACAGAAATTCCGGATTTTTCAATGGCATTCTGCAATCGCTTTGGCAAATTTGCTTCTTCCCCGCAGGCTGCATATTCTTTTAACGAATTTATATGCCCATTTAAAGCCTCTGCAATCTTACCTTCAGAGAGTTTTTTTAATCCGTCGATAAGTTCAGCTTCTTCTTTTTCTGCCTGCTCTTTTTTATTTTGCTGTTCTATAGCCTGTTTTAAGTCATCTTCAGAAACCGGCGTGAACAAATCATTTTTCGATTTAAAATAAATGCGATCTTCGCTCAGTTTCCTCAGCATTGCCGCAACAGAGTCTTCATCATCTTTCGAAAAGATAAATTCAGCTATTTCTTCAAATGTATATCCCTTGGGTTCACCGGCTAAGAGTTCGTGCAGTTCTTCCAAGTTGATTTGTGCGGCCACTTCGTTTCTTTTATTGTTTGCCTCAATCAAAAGCTGCTTACATCGCTCTCTGTCAGAAGTGGGAATCACGCCTCTTTTTGTCGAATACAGAACCTTTTTTTCGGGAATATTCGTTTCTTTGCCGTTAAGTAAAAGCAGCCTTATCGTGCCGGCGGCGCTGCTCAGCACTGCTCCTATTTCAGGCATAGAACCTTTTGCATTGTATTCAACAATACAACCGGAAGAAATATTCATTGTTTTTTCTCCGCTGTTTAACTTTTGATTATTTCGGGAATACTCTCACCATAAATAGGTCTGATAATGCCCTTATTGGTTATAATACCCGTAATCAGTTCGGGGGGAGTGATGTCGAAAGCCGGGTTATAAACCGGCATATCTGCCGGAGCAATCTGCACTCCTTTGATGTATCTTACTTCATCGGGGTCACGTTCTTCAATTACTATTTCATCGTCATAAGATAAAGACAAATCAAAAGTTGAAGTAGGCGCCGCCACATAAAACGGGACGCCATTATATTTAGCCAATACTGCCAAAGAATATGTTCCGATTTTATTTGCTACGAAACCTTTAGAAGTAATTCTGTCTGCGCCCACAACAATACCTTGAACTTTATCAGCTCTAATCAGGCTTCCGGCCATATTGTCGCATATCAAAACAGAATCTATTTTTTCTTGCATCAGCTCCCAGGCAGTAAGTCTAGCGCCCTGAAGAAGCGGCCTGGTTTCGTCCACATATACTTTAAAGTTTTTTCCCATCTCTTTTGCGGCTCTAAAAACTCCAAGAGCCGTTCCGTAACCGGCCGTTGCCAGTGCTCCCGCATTGCAATGAGTCAGCCACGAATCGCCGTCTTTAATAAGCTCAGCTCCGAACTTACCTATATTGCGACACATTTCAATGTCTTCTTTTTTAATTTGATCCGCTTCTTTAATGGCAATTTTTTCTGCCTTTTCAAAACTATCTTGCGGATTAGCCTTAAATATAGCTTTTTGCACTCTTTTTACTGCCCACGCGAGATTAACCGCCGTAGGTCTAACCGAAATCAATAATTTGCAAATTTTATCAAGCGAAACATCTAACGCCTCATTTTGATTTTCAGAATTAGCAAGCCCTATAGCGACTCCATAAGCGGCTGCCACTCCTATTGCGGGCGCTCCTCTGACTTGCAAAGTCTTTATGGCAAAAGCAATTTCGTGCTCGGTGCGACACTCAATGATGCGAGTTTCAACAGGTAAAAGGGTCTGATCAATAAGCTCAAGCCGCCCAGTGTCGTGCTTATAATAAACAGTATCAATCATTGTTCACCACCAGTCATAATAATCTTCAAACTTTACCTATTTTACAAAAATATAAAAAAAGTACAAGTTATTTATTTTAGCGGATTAACCAATATTGATTTTTGATTGATATAAAACACTCTTCCTAAGCCGCCATTCGGCGCTCGCTTAACATTTTTAACTTTTGTATATTCTACTAAAACCTTGTCTGAACTTTTTGCAAAACTGTTTTTGGCCGCCAATATTGCCCCCGTTAAAATATCATTTTCATCGGCGGCGCCTTCTTTTAATTTCAATATCACATGCGCCCCCGGCACATCTTTGGCATGAAACCAATAATCCTCATTTTTTGCCACTTTGAAAGTTAAAAAATCATTTTGCTTAGCGCTTTTTCCCACAAAAAACATACAATTGTCAGTCTCAAAATCAGGCTTAGCGGCCTTAACCTTATTTTTTTCTCTCGTTTTGTCTTTATTTTGATATTTAGATTTTTCTACAAACAAATCATTTTCTTCAGCGGCATTTTCTGCCAGCCAAAGTTCTTCTTCAAGCCACTTAATATCGTTTTCTAACTCGTTTATTCTTTTTTCAACCTCTATGATTCCTCTTTTTGCCTTTTTCGACATACTAAAATATTTTTTTGCATTTGCCGCAGGTGTTTTGGACAAATCAAGTTCTATACTGACGTTTTCTTGTGTTTCCCAGTTTTCTACCTCTATCGACCTCATTCTCGGCTTGATTCTGTAAAGATTTGCAATAATCAGGTTTCCTATTGTCTGCAGTTTATCAGCATCTGCGTATTTTTCTTTCAAATCGGCCTGTTTTTGCAGCAACTCTCTTTTTTGTTTCAAATCCTTATTGATTGAAGCCGCAACACGCTCTTTAAGCTGCATAAATCTGGAAGGTGCACAAAGCACGTCTTCTGTATAATTCAAAGCCTCATTAACAGAGTTAAAAATTTCAGTCGGTTTTTCTGCCATGTGTTTGAGCTCATACACGCTAAAAGCACGCAATTTATTGCTTGCCGCATATAAAAACACCGAGTTTGTCGTTGCACCCAGCAATTCATCAACAGAGCAGTTTCTGAATTTTGCTTCCTTTAAGTAAATCGGCGGCACAATATCTGCCGGCGCAAGAGGCGCATATACCGCTCCAACTCGATTATTCGAAGCTGTTCCAAGCCTATCTATGATTTTAAGTTCTTCGTCGCAAACATAAATATCGCAAACTCTTCCCGTAAACTCGCAAATTAAATAATAATCGCGGCGATTTCCAAAATACGCATCTATCGCTACAAAATGAATTTTGACAACCCTGTCATTCGGCAAACACTTTATTGAGTAAACTCTTGCATTAGTAACCAATCGATTTAATGTTTTAACGATCGAAAGGTTTTTATCCGTTTCTTTACAGGAATTGGCCAATCGTGGCCCTTGCGCCGGCAAATCAAGTGTAAGCGATAAATCGAATGTATTTTCTTTAAATCTCAATCTAAAATTTACAGTTCGCCCAAGCCCCGAAAATACTCTTTGTACAAAAGGTTTTTCTGCAAATATGCTTTGCAATTCTAAAATGTGTTTTTGCAGTGTAAAAAGATCCATTAAAGATTGCCCAAATTCTCTCTTGAAAGCCCCAATTCTTTCATGGCCCTATAAAATGTCGTTTTATGAACATTTAAAATTTGCGAAGCCTTGGTTATATTACCTTCTGCAGCCACAAATGCATTTTTCAAGTCCTCTTCGTCAAGTTTTTTATCTTCGGTTGCCATTCCAAGTCTTATTGCAGACTTATCAGGCGTAATAACCGTATCTTTGTAGTTATTGGCAACGACATAACCTGCCGCACCGATTCTTTCTTCATACCATTCTTTAAGAGCTCTCAGGCCTATGACATCTGTCATATTCTCAGCAAAGAGTCTTTCCATGAGGTTTCTGAGTTCTCTGACATTTCCGGGCCATTGGTATTGTTTAAGCAGCTGAACCGCCTCTTTGGTTAAACAAACTACCGTACGGTCATATTTTTTATTGAGTAATTTAATAAAATGCTGAATTAATGGTTCTATATCTTCAGGGCGCGCCCTTAATGGCGGCACATTGATTTGCAAAGCGTTTAATCTGTAAAACAAATCAGCTCTGAATAAATTATCATGACTTTCTTTTTCTAAATTGTGATTAGTGGCCGCCACCACCCTAACATTAACCTTTATAGGTGATTCCGCACCGACAGGCTCTATTTGAGACGTTTCAAGCGCTCTCAGCAATTTTGCCTGTGAAAGCGGCGGCAAATCTCCTAATTCATCTAAAAACAAAGTTCCCTTATCGGCCCGCTCAAAACGACCTTTGTGAGCCTTTAATGCCCCGGTAAACGAGCCTTTCTCATGCCCGAACAATTCGCTTTCAAACAGCGTATCTGTAATAGCAGAACAGTTCATGGTAACAAAGGGGCCGTCTGTTCTTTTGCTAAGTCTATGAAGTGCTGAAGCGATTCCTTCTTTTCCGGCGCCCGTTTCGCCCGTTATCAGAACCGGAGCATCAGAGAGAGCATACATTCGAACTTTGTCAAAAACCCTTTGCATCGCCAAAGAGTTGCCCACAAGCCCTAAAAACGTATTTTCGGCAACAGGCGGCATTGGTTGTTCGATATGTTGAACAACCAAGTCTTTTGTGGTTACTAAAGTCGTGTTTTTATCGCTATTCATCAGGAGCATAATATTACAAACGTTAATTGTTGTCAAAGATGCTATATTGTATTGCTTTTTACACTAAAAATAATAAATTAGTATTACTTATGAAACATGTTTTTACAATTATAATATTGTATTGTTTTGCTTATCTCTTCTTCTTATGGCAGACGCCGCTCGGGCTTGAAGCCGTATTAGACGGGGCAGAAAACATTTTGCTTTCTGAACAGATATATAATGGGAATTTGCCTTCAGAGCCTTTTTATCGTTCGATGCTGTATCAATATTTCTTAGCTTTTTGGCGATTATTCGGTTTTGATAACTCTGAAATGATGTTTATCGCAAGTATAACCGGCATTTTAATGCACATATTTAACGCATTTTTAACAGGATACATTTCTTACAAACTATGGAACAATAAAATAGTTTTTTACATTACTTCTCTCATTTACGGTTTTTACCCGCCTTTAATATTTTTTGCGGCTGAGCCTATTGATATAACTTTATCTATAACTTTTATGCTTATTTTTCTGGTTTTCTTTATTAAAGGTTTTAGAGGCGAAAAAGAAATAAACTTTGCTATTTCGGGTGTTTTTCTAGGTTTGAGCGCGCTTTGCAGGTCTAACACACTTATCTTAGCTTCTATTTTGCCCGGTGAAACTTACATAACAAAAAGGGTTCCCAAATCTATATTAATGCTGCTTCTGCTTTTATCTTTAGGTGCCGGAGCAGGATATTATATAAGTGAAGAATTCAGGCTTTTACCATGGCAAAGCGGGTATAACTTTTACGCCGCCAATAAGGAAGGCGCAAACGGCAAATACTACGCAAACACAATCTACTTAGCCGATCGGCCTCAAGGCACAAACCCCGCACGCCTTGAATCTGAGATTATTTACTACAATGAAACGCAAAAAATAGCCTCTGACGACATAAACGCATTTAACAAATTTTGGTTCGATAAGTTTCTTGTAACCGTTAAAAACAAACCATATGAATGGCTTAAACTAACGGGAAAACGCATATATTATATGATGAACAACTTTGAGCAATATAACAACAAAACTTTTTCTTTTCACAAAGAATTGTCGCCCGTTTTAAAATATAATCCGTTATGTTTCGGTTTTGTTTTCATATTATTTGTTTTTACCGTGACCAACAGAAGATTGTGCAATAAAGAGCAAAGACGCCTAATTCGAATAATCGCGGCAGGTATTTTATTAATGGGATTGGGGAACTCCTTATTTTTTGCAAGCGCAAAATTCAGAATATTGTTTGTGCCTTTAATGATTTGCGTGGGTAGCGGTGCATATAGCATATCACTGAAACGCTACCGCGATATCGGCCTAAAAAAAGCTATAAAACCTCTTTGTTTTGCTTTGCTTGCCGCTTTTTTAGCATTCAGCTCATATTTTAATGCCTCTGACACTTCTACCTACAAACAAGACAAGCTTCTGATTGCACAAGCAGCATCGCGGCTAAGAATGTTTAATGAACAGGTATACTGGGCAAACGAAACCTTAAAAGATGACCCAACAATACTTTCAGCTATACGTATCAAACTTGTGGGACTAACGAATTTGATTATGAATTCAAACATAAGCGATGAAGATATAAAAATTCATTCATCGCAAAATGTTAGATTTTTAAAATCGAACAAACTCAGCTTTTCTGACACGAATTTATTCATGCTCTACCACAGCATTTTTATAGAAGTTGATCCGATAGAAGGTGCTAACAGTTTTGTAAAAATACCGATACAAGATTATCATTTAATGCTCATTATGCTTATCAAGAAAATGACTATTTAAGCAACGAACTTCAAGGTGCGGTTTTGCGATTTAGATAGAAGTGTGATAAAATGTTGCTAAGCTTGATAAAGGGTTTTCAAAAGAAGAGAGGCACTTAAAGAAACACATGGAATTCGGATTAAAACTTTGGTCGATTAACACTGATTATTATCTTGAAGAAGCACGGCGGTTGTATGAAAAAGGTGTTTACTCTTACATAGAACTTTACGCTGTACCCCGAACCCTTAATCGCATAGAAAAATGGAAAACACTTGATATACCTTTTATTATACATTGCCCGCATTCTTCCCATGGCTTTAATCTTGCGTCGAAGGAATCAGAATCAGAAAACCTTAAATTATTTGAAGAAACACGTCTTTATGCAGACGCACTTAATGCCAAGTATATAGTTGTACATGGGGGCATAGGCGGCGTTATAAGTGAAACTGCCCGTCAATTTGCTCTTTTGAAAGATTCTAGGGCAATCATTGAAAACAAGCCTTATTTGCCGATTTTGCCATCGGATTACGCACCGACAACTTGCCGCGGCTATGACAAAAACGAAATAGAAACAGTAATAAAAAGCGCCGGCTGCGGGTTTTGCCTCGATTTTGTGCACGCGGTTTGTTCGGCTAATTCCCTTAAAACAGACATATATGGGCACATAAAAAACTTTATAGAGCTTAACCCCGCAATGTATCATCTGAGCAACATGAATGAATTAGACTCTGAATATGATTCGCACATACATTTAAGCGACGGAAAGCTCAAAATTGGCAGGCTATTGGCGGGGTTGCCGGATAATGCCAAAATCACACTCGAAACCGAAAAGGAATATGTTGATTCTTTGAGTGATTTCGAGGCAGATATTTTGCAGGCAAAAAAGTATGACATTTCGTGGCGCAAAGCAGCAAAAGAAGATTTAGAAAAGCTATTTGACCTCAGAAACGATGCTGAAACTATAAAAAGTTCTTTTACAGATAAAAAAGTAGACTTCGAAGATCATGTTAAGTGGTTTTCGAAGGTTTTAAGCTCAGAAGATCAATTTTTATTTGTGGCTGAAAATGCGAATAAAGATTTTGTAGGCCAGGTTCGATTCGACAAAGAAAATGACAGAGATTTCATTGTTTCTTTTTCTATATCGCCTGAATTTAGAGGAAGCGGCATTGCATCGCAAATCTTAAATAAACAGACAAACCAATTTTGCCTAAAGCAAAGAGGTTGCCGTCTTAAAGCTCATATAAAACCCGAGAATATTAAATCTTTGCATTGTTTTAAAAACGCCGGTTTTGGAGAAGAGCAGATCATTGATGGTAATTATTGCTACATAAAGGAAATATAATGGAAAAGCCGTTTATTATTGCTGAAATGTCGGGAAACCATAACCAATCTCTTGAGCGAGCATTAGAAATAGTAGAAGCTGCTGCGGCGGCGGGGGCAGATGCCATTAAATTGCAGACATACACAGCAGATACTATGACCCTGAACTTAAGCGGAGGGGATTTTTTAATTAACGACCCTAAGAGTCTTTGGTACAAAGAAAATTTGTATTCTCTTTACGAAAAAGCGCATACTCCCTGGGAATGGCACAAACCGATATTTGACTACAGCAAAAGTCTGGGAATAACAGCTTTTTCGACTCCATTCGATAAAACTGCCGTTGATTTTCTCGAAAGTTTGGAAACACCAATTTATAAAATTGCGGCATTTGAGAACGGCGACTTACCTCTTTTAAAATATATAGCTTCAAAGAATAAACCCCTAATAATGTCATTAGGCATGATCGGCCTCGAAGAAATAAATGAATCGGTGAGTGTTTTAAAAGAAAATGGCTGTAAAGATATTACTCTTTTAAAATGCACAAGCAGTTACCCTGCGCCGCCCGAACTTGCGAATTTGTTGACTATTGGCGATTTAGCACAGAAGTTTCCTGATTGCAAAATAGGGCTTTCTGACCACACCCAGGGCATTGGTGTTGCGGTTGGAGCTGCTGCAATGGGCGCTGAAGTAATTGAAAAACATTTTACCTTGTCGAGAGCTGACGGAGGGGTTGACAGCGCTTTTTCCCTTGAGCCTGACGAATTAAAGATGCTCATAATCGAAGCAAAAAGAGCTTACAAAGCTCGTGGCAAAGTGAACTATGAGTTAAGCGAATCAGAAAAGAAATCGCTTGTTTTTCGCAGATCTATTTATGTTTGCAATGATATAAAGATGGGCGAAGCTTTTACAGAGGAAAACATCAGGTGTATCAGGCCCGGATACGGCCTACACCCGCGATATTATGAGGAAACAATCGGTAAAAAGGCCGTCAAAGACTTAGCAAAAGGAACTCCACTAAGAAAGGAAGACATAAAATGAAAACCCTGGCTTTAATAACCGCAAGAGGTGGTTCTAAAAGAATTCCGCGCAAAAACATAAGAAATTTTTTTAGTAAGCCTATTATGTCTTATCCCATTGAGGCTGCCATAGAAAGTAATATTTTTGACAAAGTAATGGTTTCAACAGATGACCAAGAAATAGCTGACATTGCAGTAAAATATGGCGCAGAAATGCCATTTTTCAGAAGTGCACAAAATTCAAACGACACATCAGGCACCCTTGATGTAATAATCGAAGTGCTAAGAGAACTTGAGAAACGCGGTGAATATTTTGATTATTTATGTTGTATTTACCCGACTGCCGTCTTTGTAACTGCCGACAAACTTCGTAGTGTTTTTAAAAAAATACAAGAAACAAAAGCTAATGGAGCTTTTCCTGTTATCAGATTTTCAACTCCAATACAAAGGGCACTTATAAAGACCGAAAACGGCTTTGCTAAAATGAAATGGCCGGAATTTGGCAGTTTCAGGTCTCAAGATTTAGAACCATCGTTTCATGATGCAGGGCAATATTATTGGTTAAAAACGTCACAGATAAAAGAAGGTGTTTCTCTATTTGAAATGAATTTATTGGGAATAGAAACTCCTGAAAGTGAAGCCCAAGACATTGATAACGAAGAAGATTGGTTAATGGCTGAAATTAAATACGATTTATTAAAAAAGAAAAAAAGCTAATTAGAGGGCAAATTTCGATTTAAAAATATAAACTATGTAACCGAGTTCGTGACCGACCCTTTCGTTTCAAAAATGAGCCGTTTTTGAACAAATAAACAACATAAATTAAGTTGAAATATTGAATATTTTAGGGTAATATACCCTATCGTGATTTTTACTTCTCTGTAGTATATATATAGAGAAGCGAAAAATTTGACTACGTCTTTAAACAAAGCACCTAAAACATCAATTGATGGAAAATTTCGAGAATAACAAAAAAAGCAGCGGTCAACTGATAAAGCCGTTGCAACAAGGTTTGATAAAGGCCATAGCATCTTTAAGAAAAGACGGCGGCGACATAAAAAAACGTTATGTAATTGCCAAAAGTATGCTAGCCCTCGGAAGACTGATAGCCACTTGGAAAGATGTAGTCGGAATCGTGCTTGCGTCTCATACCTATCCTTATAGGCTCATAAAAGGAAAATTATTTCTAGCTGTATCAGACAGTCAGTGGATGCAGACTTTAACATTTTTGAGATCAGAGATCATTTCAAAACTGAATAATGTTTTTCCTGATATGAAAATAACAGAAATATGCGCAAGGGTTGGCGTGATTCCCGAAGAAGTAAAAAGAAACATCGAAGAATCCATTTGGCCTGATTGGAGAGAAGAACCCATAACAGAAGTTAAAGGCGTAAAAGATAAAGATTTGGCAGAAGGCATTAAACGATGCTGTCAAAAGAGCTCTGCCCGAATTAAAGGTCTCACCGATAAGGGCTACAAACTTTGCATAATCTGCCGCGCCGTGCCTACCCGTTCAAGCGACGGGGTATGCGCTATGTGTTTATATAAAAGTCAGGAATCAACTCGGCTCAAAGCTATGACATTGATATCAGAGATGCCATGGCTAACCTATGAAGAAGTATCAGAAAGTGGTATTGAGCTATCGGAACTGGAATATAACCACATAAAAGAAGAGCTTTACAATGCATCTGACTCTTTAATCAACGAGCTTGGCAAAGATTTATTAATTGAGTTCGACGAAGACACTTTTGCTCAGTTGCAAAAGGAAATTACCAGGGCAATTATTCTGAGAACAGGCTGCCTGCCGGATCGTGTAGATCTTTCAGACATACAGAGTTTAGAATTTTTCGATGTACGATGGAACAAATACCTTAAGCCTTTTATGGGCGAAGGAGACTAAATGCTTATACATATAGGTCAAAATGATTTTATAAGTCTTGATAATTGTGAGCTGATAATCAATCTTCAGACTATTGATGAAGCCGGAAAGGCTCGTATATTATCGCAAATCATTTCAGACAAGCCGGTTTCAGAGTTTAGATCGGCTATAAAAACCAGCGACGGACAATGGTTTGGTTCAGTTCTTTCATCAGAGGCTCTTGCACAGCGAAGCCTTTATAATCCGTTCGAACAAGCTTATTACAACAAAGATGATTCAGTTAAAGATTCTTGTTACAGCAACCAAGGAGTTATATAAATGACACAATCGGAAATTACCGGTGAAAACCGACAGGACGATCCCATCAAAGAAACAGATGAAATCGCCGATATTTCTACTTCAAACGACAATATTGGGCCGGGTTTTGACGATGAATATTCAGCGCGCAACATTAAGGTTCTTGAAGGTCTTGAAGCCGTTAGAAAACGCCCCGGTATGTATATCGGCGGCACCGGCAACGACGGTCTTCACCACTTAGTCTGGGAAATTGTAGACAACAGTATCGACGAAGTTTTGGCAAAACATGCCTCTACTATTTTGGTAAATATGCATGAAGACGGTTCTTTGTCTATTCTTGACGATGGCCGCGGTATTCCGACCGACATTCATGAGCAAACCGGCAAACCGGCACTAGAAGTAATTCTGACTGTTTTACACTCCGGCGGTAAATTTGACAAAAAGAGCTATAAATACAGCGGCGGTCTTCACGGTGTTGGTATTTCAGTTGTCAATGCTCTTTCAGAATGGCTTGACGTAACTGTTTGGCGTGACGGTAAAATATTTCAGCAATCATTCAGACGCGGTTTTACAAACGGTGAAATGACAATAACCGAAGGTGCAACCAGAACAGGTACAAGAATTCGTTTTAAACCCGATTCAGAAATATTTGAAAAGACAGAATTCAGCTATGAAATCTTGTCAAAACGTTTGCGCGAAATGGCCTTTTTAAACAAAGGGGTTAAGATAGTCTTAAGACAGCGCTCCACTCAAAAATGTCATACTTTTGAGTATGTGGGCGGCATTTCAAGTTTTGTAGACTTTTTAAACGAAACCAAAACCCCTATTTTCAAAGACGTTATAGCTTTTAACAAAGAAAAAGACAACATAGAAATAGATGTTGCCATGTCTTATAACGACGGCTACGCGGAACAATTTTATGCATTTGTAAACAATATCAGCACCACAGACGGCGGCACACACGTGGTCGGCTTTAGAAGTGCATTAACAAAGGTATTTAACAAATACTTAAAAGAGAACCCCGACATATTGGGCAAAGAAAAAGCCAAAGCCGGCGAAATTAAGCTTACCACCGAAGACACTCGCGAAGGCTTGATAGGTGTTTTGTCCATACGTGTACCCGAACCTCAGTTTGAAGGACAAACCAAAGGCAAACTTGGGAATCCCGAAGTAAGGGGTATCGTTGATCAGGCCGTAAGCGATGTGTTATATGATTATTTCGAGCAAAATCCGAATACCGCACGTCCCTTAATGGACAAAATACTTTTGTCTATGAAAGCACGTATGGCGGCACAAAAAGCACGTGAGCTCACACGCCGCAAAACTGCTCTTGAGGGCAGTTCACTACCCGGCAAGCTGGCGGACTGTTCAGAAAAAGATCCTGCAAAATGTGAATTATTCATAGTCGAAGGGAACTCGGCAGGCGGTTCAGCAAAGCAGGGTCGTGACAGGCGTATACAAGCAATACTTCCTTTGCGAGGTAAAATACTTAATGTTGAAAAAACTCGTTTAGAAAGAGTCTTAGGCAGCGAAACCATTAGAGACCTTATTAATGCCGTTGGTACTAATGTTGGCAAAGACGATTTTGACATTAACAAAATCAGATACCACAAAGTGGTAATCATGACAGATGCCGATGTTGACGGTGCGCACATCAGAACTCTACTGCTAACATTCTTCTTCAGATACATGCCTGAAATCATAGAAAAAGGCTATTTGTATGCAGCTCAACCACCCCTTTACAAGTTAAAGAAGGGCAAAATCGAAAAATATGCATTTAGTGATGAAGAAAAAGATAAAATTGTAGAAGAAGAGTTTGGGGGCCCTGAGAAAGTCGTCATGCAAAGATACAAAGGTCTTGGTGAAATGAATCCTGAGCAGTTATGGGAAACCACTATGAATCCTGAGTCAAGAATTCTGAAACAAGTTAAAGCCGATGACGAAACTGAAGCAGACAGAATTTTCTCGGTACTCATGGGCGACAAGGTTGAACCGCGCCGCGACTTTATCACACAGTATGCAAAACAGGTTAAAAACCTTGACATTTAATGGAATATAGCAGGGAAAACAAATGGATAACGATATAATAAATGAAAATATAGAAGACGCCGAAATTTTAGATTTAGTCGACCTTGACGCAGACGGCGGAAACGGCGATGGTTCGATACCTCCTGCCGGAGGCGGCACGGGCGGTCCGGGCGGATATAATAAGTATATAAACATTGAAGACGACATGAAAGCTTCTTACATAGATTACGCCATGAGCGTTATCGTCGGGCGTGCACTTCCCGATGTAAGAGACGGATTAAAACCTGTTCACAGACGCGTTCTTTATGCAATGTATGATCAGGGCATCACAAGTAAAAAACCTTATGTTAAGGCCGCACGTACAGTCGGTGAAGTTTTAGGCAAGTATCACCCCCATGGCGATTCGGCGGTATACGACACCTTAGTCAGAATGGCGCAAGATTTCAGTCTTCGCTACACATTGATTAACGGACACGGCAACTTCGGTTCGGTCGACGGCGACCAACCTGCAGCGATGCGTTACACAGAAGCAAGACTGGAAGCATTAGCAGAAGAATTACTTCGCGATCTTGAAATGGAAACCGTTGATTGGATGCCGAACTTTGACGGTTCATTAAACGAACCGCTCGTTTTGCCCAGCAAATTTCCTAATTTGTTGGTAAACGGTTCGTCCGGTATTGCTGTCGGCATGGCAACTAATATGCCTTCGCACAACTTAAACGAAACAATTGATGGCATTGTTGCTTTGATAGATCAACCCGAATTATCTATTGATGAAATAATGGAATTTATTCCCGGCCCGGATTTTCCGACCGGCGGCATCATCATGGGAAGCGATGGTATTGAGTCAGCTTACAAAACCGGTCGCGGCAGCATAACCATAAGAAGCGTTGTAGAAATAGAAGAATTCAACAAAGGTCGCGACAGAATAGTTGTAACCGAGCTGCCTTATCAGGTTAACAAAGCGCGATTAGTTGCTTCTATTGCAGATTTAATCAAAGACAAAAAGATAGATGGCATCACAGATCTTCGCGATGAATCGAGCCGAGAAGGTATGCGTGTTTGCATCGAGTTACGCAAAGGCGTTAACACCGATGTTATATTAAACCAGCTTTATAAACACACGCAGATGCAAACGACCTTTGGTGTCATAAACTTAGTTTTAGTTGATAACCGACCATTGGTATTAGATATCAAGCGCTTAATGGAATATTACATTAAGCATTCCTGCGAAGTTATTAGACGCCGCACTATATTCCAACTTAAAAAAGCCGAAGAAAAGGCGCACATACTCGAAGGTTTAACCATAGCTCTCGACAATCTTGACGCAGTTATTGAGTTAATAAAGGGTGCAAATGATCCTGCTGAAGCTAAGCAGAGCCTTATTGATACTTTCATGCTTTCTGACAAGCAGGCGCAGGCCATTTTGGATATGCGTCTACAAAGACTGACAGGCTTAGAAAGAGACAAAATCACAGCCGAGTATCATGAAACTTTAGCTTTAATTCAAAAGTTAAAAGGCATTTTAGAGTCCGATGAAAAAGTAAGAGAAATTGTAAAAACCGAATTGTTAGATATCAAAGCCAGATTCGGAGACAAGCGACGCACCCAGATCACTGCTTCTAGCGCCGAAAAACTAGACATTGAAGATTTAATGCAGGAAGAAGACATTATCATAACACTAACCAAAAACGGTTATGTTAAGAGAATGAGTCCTACAGTGTTCAGACAAATCGGACGCGGCAGCAAAGGCAGCAACGTTATGGGCGTTAAAGACGAAGACGTTGTTGAACATATGTTCTTAGCAACCACGCACTCATACTTAATGGTATTCACTTCAATAGGCAAAGTGCATTGGATAAAAGGTTATCAGATTCCTGAAGGTGGTCGTCAGGCAGGCGGCAGAGCAATGGTAAACCTTCTTCAGTTTGAAGAAAACGAAACACTTACCGCCATAATGCCAATCAAGAAATTTGACGATGAACGACGCGTATTTATGGTAACCAAAAAAGGCATCTCTAAGATGGTTATGTTATCTGCTTTCTCAAGGCCTACCGCTCGCGGCATCATTGCAATAAAACTTGACGAAGGCGATGAATTGATTGGAGTTAAGCCCATACACGGAGGAGAGCAGGTAGTCATAGCGACTAAAAACGGCTACGCTATACGTTTCCCAGAAAATGAAGTAAGGGTAATGGGGCGCTCTGCACGAGGCGTAAAAGCTATTACATTCAGAAGCAAGAACGACGAAGTAATCGGCATGGAAGTCTTTAGCCGCAGCACGGGTGAAGAAACATCAGAGACACAGGTTACTGAAAACGGCGAAGTGATAGTAATAGACGAACAGCAAGAAATGATAGCCGAAATCGAAACCGAAAAAGCAGATGAATCTGCCATTTCAGACGAGGCTGAAGTTCTTGATGAAGGCATTGCGCCGGACGAAGACTTGAGCGATATACCTGAAGACAACAATAAATACGAAGGCACTCTGCTTACCGTTTCTGCTTTGGGCTTTGGCAAAAAGACTGACATAAACAGTTACAGAGTCACGCATCGCGGCGGCAAAGGCGTTATAAATCTGAAAATTATGGACAAGACCGGTGAAGTTCTAGCTATTAAACGCATGTTTAACGGAGATGAACTGATGGTAGTTACCACTAACGGCAAAGTTGTCAGACTAAGCTCAGATTCTATAAGAAATACGGGCAGAGCTGCTTCCGGTGTTAAGTTGATAACCCTTGACAATAGTGATAAGCTTATATCTGTAGTCAGGATTCCTTCAAAGGAAGAAAAAGCAGACTAAGTTTTAAGAAAGAAACTTCTCAGAAACCCGGCAAATTGCCCGGTTTCTGAGATTTAACCAAAATATGAGCGAAGAACTTAAAAAGACCAGGCAAAAAAGAGTTAGATTTTCGGCAGAAATAATGTTTCTGTTAACTGCAGTTTTTTGTACTGCGCTGTCTATAACCTATTTGGTAAGATATAACAATATAGCGGCTCTTGAATTGCGTGAAAGAGAATTAAAAAGCCGCATAGAAGAGCTTGAGCGCGATAATCGTCAACTAAAGGCAAGTTTAGAAACCTACTCAACCCCCGAAGGAATCGAAAGATTGGCTCGCGAGCGTTTAGGACTTGTAAAGCCTGAGGAATTGGTAATTTACACGGTAAACAACAAAAACGAGCCTACCGATGCTAACCCCGAATGAATAATTTAATTTTCACGGAATAACACATGAAAACACAGTACAGACTTGAGCTTTTTTCTTTACTCAGCTGTCTTTCTGATATAATGGACTGGATAAGTCCCGAATTAGACAATCACCACAAACAAGTTGCAATGTTAGCTTATAAAATAGGCGAAGAACTTGATTTGTCATATGAAGATCAAAGCGAAATACTATGCGCCGCAATACTGCATGACATTGGTGCAATCTCTTTACTAGAACGCATTAAACTTTCTAAATTTGAACACACCAACCCTTCTAAACATGCTGAGGTTGGCTTCAGACTTCTTAAAATATTCAAGCCTCTCGAAAGCAGTGCTAAAATAGTAAGATATCACCACACTCCATATACTGAAAGTGGCTATGATGGCGAAGAAATTCCATTTGGCAGTAGAATTTTAATGGTTGCAGATCATATTTCGAGCTTAATAGATAAAAATAACGAAATATTAGGTCAAACTAATCGAATTACTGAACAAATTTGTTCAGGCTACAAAGTTTCATATGACCCAAAGGTAACAGAAGCCTATTTGAAATTGTCAAAAACCGAGGTCTTTTGGCTTGACGCGACTTCTCCCACAATTGATAGACAGCTTAAACAAGTTACCCATATGCAAACGCTTGTTTTAGATAAAAATCACTTGCTCTCTTTTGCCAATTTTATCAGACGAATCATCGACTTCAGAAGTCAATTTACAGCCACCCACTCTTCAGGTGTTTCGGCGGTTGCAGAAGAAATTGGCAGACTAAAAGGTTTAAGCGATCACGATTGTTTCGAACTAAAGGTTGCGGGTTATCTTCACGACTTAGGCAAGCTTGCAATTCCCAAAGAAATTCTTGAAAAACCCGACAAATTAACACCTGAAGAATTTAATTTTATGCGTGCCCACACATTTTACACATACCGTACCCTTGAAAGCGTAGAAGATTTAGCTCAAATTAATAAATACGGCTCTTTTCATCACGAACACCTAGACGGAAACGGGTACCCTTTTAAAATAAATGCATCAGAATTGTCTATTGGCTCAAGAATAATGGCTATAGCTGATGTTTTTACGGCGATTACGGAAGACAGGCCGTACCGCAAAGGAATGAAAAACCCCATGATTGTACTAGACGGCATGATTGAGCACAAATTGGATAAAGAGATAGTCAATCTGGTAAAAGATAATCTGGAACAGATAAACGAAGTCAGAATATCTGCACAACAAAAATCTATCGAAGAGTACGAAGAATTCATACAAAAAATTATTTGATTTTTTTCTTCTATTATGTTAGACTTTCAGAACACTGGAGGAATGGCCGAGTGGTCGAAGGCGGCGGTCTTGAAAACCGTTGAGCGAAAGTTCCGTGGGTTCGAATCCTACTTCCTCCGTAGAACATCTCAGGAGAGATGGGTGAGTGGCTTAAACCAACAGTTTGCTAAACTGTCGTATTGGGTAACTGGTACCGGGGGTTCGAATCCCCCTCTCTCCGAGGCACTGCGCCCGTAGCTCAGTTTGGATAGAGCACCAGATTGCGGATCTGGTGGCCAGAGGTTCGAGTCCTCTCGGGCGCGTTTTATCAACACAGATTATAATAATCTGTGTTTGTTTTTAATGGAAAGGTGGCCGAGTTGGTTTAAGGCGCACGCCTGGAAAGCGTGTGTGGGGCTCCCTCCACCGCGGGTTCAAATCCCGCCCTTTCCGTTGTTGCGCTAGATGGGGGGCTTGGGGTCCCCTGCACCGCAAATCCCCATAGGCGGGTTGAATTCCTGCTCGAGGGTGATTTTGGTGGTTACTGCCAGTTTCAGCAGCGTTGAAAGATGGGTTCCACACGGCGAAAGTCCGTGAATTCCGCCAGGACCGGAAGGTAGCAACGGTAAGCGATCGCTTTCGGGTGATGTGGCAGTGCCTGTCTTGAGCCTATGGTTCGGGCGAGGTGCCATTGATATTCATTCGACAGCAGGTGCGCGACTAATTTAATGATAAAAGCACTGCCAACAGGCGGTGCTTTTTCGTTGCTAATTGATACCTATAAATGTTAGAATCGGTTTCAAGCAATTTGGAGGCATTAAATGAACGCTCCCCAGCGACAAAACCTTTACCGCAAATACCGTCCGCAGCGTTTTTCTGAACTTGCCGGACAAGAACATATTTCAAGAACCATACAATCAGCGGTTTCAACTGACCGTATAGCTCATGCCTACATGTTTTCAGGTCCTCGAGGCACAGGTAAAACATCATCTGCACGTTTATTAGCAAAAATTTTAAACTGCCTCGATTTAAAAAAAGATTCAAACGGCCTTTCTGATTGCTGCGGCGTTTGCAACAACTGCAAACGCATCGAAGAAATGAACTTCATGGACATCATCGAAATTGACGCAGCGAGCAACAATGGTGTTGAAGACATTCGTCAGATGCGTGAAAAGGTTAAATATCGCCCCGCCGAAGGCAAATACAAAATTTACATCATCGACGAAGTGCACATGCTTTCGGGCTCGGCCTTCAACGCTTTTTTGAAAACTCTTGAAGAACCACCTCCCAATGTCATTTTCGTACTTGCCACCACCGACCCTCAAAAGGTTCCGGCCACAATCATATCAAGGTGCCAATGTTTTGATTTTCATTCGGTTTCGCGCGCAACCATTCAAACGCGCCTTGCAGAAATCGTAGCTCAAGAACGTAAAGAAGGCGATTTTCCCGATTTTCAGTCCGAAGCCTTGTCAGCAATTGCCGAAAGCGCACAGGGCGGTTTTCGCGACGCCTTAAGTTTATTAGACCAAATTTCATCTTCTGCAATAGCTGAAACCATAACCTTAGATCAAGTTCTCGAAATGACTCGCAGACTGGGCCATTCAGTTTTAAGGGAAATAGGCACCGCAGTTTTCACAAAAAAACCGGCCGCCGTGATTAAAACAGTGAATGACCTGTTTTTCAGAGGCTATGAACCCATGACAATAGCCCGTGACTTACTCGAATATTTCAGATGCTGCATGATTTTAAAAATTGATGCTCAGGCTAATCAGGTATTAGAGCTTCCACAAGAACACATAAACGAAATAACTCAACAAATTGCAAGTCTTTCGCATAAGTATCTGATTACAGTTGTAAGCCGCGTAGAAAAAATATTAGGTGCGCTCAAAAGCTCTTTTCAAGCAAAAATCTTACTTGAAGCAGAGTTAATAAAACTTGCCTTAGGTGACGAAATTTATACTCCTGAAGTCTTAGAAAAACGCATAGAAAAGCTTGAACAACAAATATCGGTTTTGAAACGCTTAGGCACAAACTCACCAGCCACAAGCTATGCAAGGCCCGAACCGGCACGTGCAGCAACCTCATCAAGCATTTCATCAGCAAAGCCCGCCTCAGCGCCTGCGCGAGAAAACACTTACAGAAACCCACCTCTTGAAACTCCTCAGAATGTTATTCAAAAGGCGCACCCTTTTGCAGACTTTAAAAAAGCAGTAATGGAAAGATCCAGCATCTGCCACGCACTTTTAGCAACAGCACAGTATAAAAAACCTGAAAACGGCGTATTTAAAATTATTTTAGACCACTCCTTTTCAAAAGAAAAACTTTGCGAAGAAAAGAATCTATCTATATTAATAGAAGCCGCTAAAGCCGTTTACAAAGATATCACAACAGTTTTACCAATGGTGGCAAATGAAGATTCAACGGGTGCCGCTAAGTCTGCCAAAGTCGTAGACTACGAAGCAGAAATAAAAAAAATGGATGAAAACACTCGAAAAAGGCTTCTTGCAAAACCGGAATTTGCATCAGCAATCGAAGTTTTTGAACCCGAAATAATAGACGTAGCAAAGTAATCAGCAAATCTATCAGCTTTATGATAACACGAGTGGTTTAAAAAAAAATTAAACCACTCGTTTGTTTTTTCATACAACAAATTATCACATTCAAAGCGCTTGCATCAAGGGTTTTACAATTAGCAATTTTTTGATACTTATGTACACAAAAAGAAAGTGGAAAATGTGGAAAACTATGGGGATAAGCAGTATCAGCTATTTGAACCTTGTGGAAAAGAAAATTCCATACCCTCTTGACAATCCTTTTGAAGTACGCATAAAGAGGCAATGTCAGCTAAGCACTCATTTTTATCAATGACAAGTTTTTTTTAAACCTTTTAGAAAAATTATGCGTATATAAAGTATCGGGTTTGTAAATAATTATGTATAATCAACTTATATCATTATGTGTACCGACTTGTTTTTTGCTTTTAAGGAGTAATATTTTGAAAAAGCTAAATTTTGCCTTATTATTCGTCTTTGCCATATTGCTTTTGGGCTTTTCTCCTTCTGTTTCAGAAGCAGCTCAATTTGATTTTTACTACCAGGTAGTCACCGACGTAGAAGACTTAAACACAGAAATATCTGACAACGACAGTTGGTGGGAAAAAGCGAAGAAAACCGTTAAAAAGGGTGTTAACACCGTAAAACGCACCTGGGAAAAAAATGTTACCCGCGTATACGCTCTTGACGAAGGCGATTTCAAATGGTATTCCGGCGAAGACAAAAATTTGGCCTACAAAGTAAAACGCGTAAAAGTCAAAGATGAAGCCCATTTATTGCAATTAATGGGTGTAAAAAGCGAAAACGAGCTTTCAAACAGCCAAAAAGCTATGCTCGAAGTTTACCGCTCATCAAAAAGCGATGCTATAGCCGAACGCGCACAATATGATTATAACAAGCGAATAGGCGTTATACTAACCGACTCTACCGGCGTTGATCTTGAATACACTGCCGCAGACGGTACAAAAAAAACCGTAGCAAAAGAAGATTACTCAAAAGACTTTTGGTCTTGGTCAAACGGCACAACCATACACATGGCAACCCACAATTATACAGGCTCAAATGCCCCCGAAAACGCCAGATCAACTTTTTTACATGAATACTGCCATGCCATCGACAGAACTATAAAAGAATTCATTAAGCCATACGGCAAAGACGGTTCACACTACGGAAGCGAAAAAACGAACAATCGTGCAGCTTTTGTAGAAGGCTGGGCCGAATACAACGAAATGCTTGAATCAGAAAGCGAAGCACGGAGTTACCAAAGCGCAATGGATCCCATCATGATCGAGCTTAGCGACAAAGAAGGCAAAAAAGCTCTCGAAGACTCCAGCCGCAACACTTATCAAAACAGCAAATCTGTATACGAATATGTAGACCCCAAAACTCTCACGGGTGAAGAACTTTTTGAATGCGAAGCATATAATGCAAACATTATGTATCGCATAGCCACCGAAATACCTGACGGCAGAAACAAAATATACGAAGCTTTTACTTCTACTCGCTGGATGCTGTTCCGTGATTTAAAAACTCTCGTTAAACGTATTTGCAAAGACAACCCCGAAGACATTGCCGCAATCGGAAAAATCGTTGACGAACTTACTTATGGCAAACTTTCAGACAAAGAAATGAAAAAAGTTATAGGCAATTCAGACGAAGCAAAAGCGTTCTTAGAAGACCGTGCAGCCGGATATCCCTCAACAGAAGAAGAGTCTGAGCAAAATACTGTGGGCACTGAACTCGAAAGAACCGGCAGCGATGCGTCTGAACTTACCGGCACTACAGAAGAAAGCGGCAATATATTTAATATTCAATAATTTGCAAGCATAACAAAAAAGCCATTTCGTATGAAATGGCTTTTTTTATTTGTGTTTTTACAGAGATTTTAGAACGAAGGTTATCCACCAGACGCCTTCGCGCTCAAGTTTATCTGGCTCGGGGTCTCCGGCTATAGCTTCATAGCCGCATTCGTTGAAAATACGTATCCATTGCTGTGTTTCACGCAAATGAAAAACTCTGTTATGAATATCGACACCTGCATCACTTACATCAGGGCGACAAGCCGGCACAGAAGCCAGTCCTTTGCCGCCTTTTTTGGTTATGCGCTTTAATTCTTGTAAAATAAGTTTAAGCTCATCTTCAGAGAAATGCATAAAGCAGGCAACCGAAAAGAAGCCGTCGAAAAAACCCGGTTCGAAATCGAGTTTTTGAGGCAAAACAGCAAAAATAAGGCGGCCAGAAAGCTCGGGGTGAATTTTTGGAATCTCAGTTAGCAGGTTTGCGGAGCCGTCTAGTGCCCACACATCGTATCCGTCGGCAACGGCTCTTGCTGCATCTCTGCCGGAACCGCAGCCCAGTTCTAATATTTTAGAACCGGGTTTAAGTTCTTTTTTGAATGTTTCATGAAAAGAATCAAGTTTTACCGAGTCATGTTTTTCACAAAACTCTTTTGCGTTCTTATCATAAAATTCAATGGTCTGGTTCATTTTACGCACCGAATGCTAAATCGTATACGTCTATGGCTATTTGCAGTTCTTCGTTAGTCGGCACAACAAGAATGGTAACAGGTGAGTAAGGATGCGAAATAATCGTTTCTTTGCTCCTGATTCCTTTGTTTACTTCGTAATTAATCATGATTCCAAGATTTTCGAGACCTTTACAAATTGCTTCTCTGGATTCCCAGCCATTTTCACCGATTCCACCGGTGAAAACGAGAATGTCAACTTTATCAAGAGCGGCGCAGTAAGAACCAATATATCTTTTAATTCTGTATGTGAAAATATCTAAGGCTTCTTTTGCGTCTTTATTACCGGCTTCAGCTGCAGCTTCAACATCGCGCATGTCATTTGAAATGCCGGACAAGCCCAACAAGCCGCTTTTTTTATTCAGGATATTCATGACTTCTTCGATTGACATGCCTTTATTCATTAAATAGCCCAAAATTGCAGGGTCTAGGCTTCCTGATCTGGTGCCCATCATTAAGCCTTCTAATGGAGTAAAGCCCATAGAAGTATCAATGGATTTACCTTTTTCGATTGCTGTAATTGAAGCACCGTTGCCTAAATGACAAGTAATAATGTTAGTATTGGAAACGTCGCGTTTGCAGATTTCTAATGCTCTTGCAGAAACGTATCTATGACTTGTTCCGTGAAATCCGTATCTTCTGATTTTATAATCTTCATACATTTTTCTTGGAATTCCATAAAGGAATGCGTGAGGCGGCATAGTCTGGTGAAATGCGGTATCAAATACGGCTACCTGTGGCAAATTGGGCATAAGTTCTTTTGCGACCCTGATACCGGTCAAGTTGGGCGGATTATGCAGCGGAGCTATATCGATACATTCTTCGATTGCTTTAATTACGGTGTCATCTATAATTACTGAAGATGCGTATTTATCGCCTCCGTGAACTACACGGTGACCGATTCCGTTAATTTCAGATATATTTTTGACAATTCCGGTGTCTTTGTCGGTAATGGCTTTAATTACCAATTCTAAGGCCTTTTTATGGTCTTCGATTTTTTCTTCAATTTTGTATTTTTGGCCTTTTACCTTTTGTTCCAAAATACCTTTTTCGTTGCCGATTCTTTCTACAATACCCTTTCCGAGGCTTTCTCTGCTTGGCATTTTAATAACATCATATTTTAACGATGAGCTGCCACAATTCAGAACCAGAATAATTTTGTCTTTTTCCACTACTTTAGGACTCCTTTTGAGTATTCTTTAGTGTTACAATCTATACATTATGTTTTAACACTTTAATCTAAAATTTCAAAGAGAATTATAATGAGCCCAAAAATTAATGTATTTTCTAAAAATGAAGCGCTTGAAATTGATCAAAGAGCAGCGGAAGGCTTAAAATTGTGTCAAAAGGTTTTAAATACTTCAAACCCTATATGTCCGGCTTTGTTAGATAAGGCATTTTTAAAAATATGCACACAGCGAAGCGAAACAGCAGAAAACAACGACAGTCTTGCAGAGTCATTAGGAGCCTACTTCGGCAGACTTTTAAAGAATGAGTTTAATATGACTTGGCATTATATTGACGACGAATATGGGCGCGAAAAAGCCTTGATTGACGAAAAAAGCGGCAGCGTCATTTTCCCTATTAATGCGGTTTTAAAGAGGCTCGAGGGAGCTGCTTCACAAGAACCGTTTTTTGAAATGATGTTTGAAGCGGTAAAAAAACATTTAAACTTTTTAGACGAAGGTGTCGATAATTAAAATGGGATAAGGGAAAAATATAACTACTTAAAAAAACAAAAGATTTACCAGGGAGTTTATCATGGTTGATTCCATTCACGGTGGACCCGGAAAAACTATTATTATTACCACCAAATCAAAACCAAAAAGTACAGGCTCGGTTGATAAAACCTCTTCTTTCGACGATGAGCTTAAAGGAAAAACGACTTCATCCGGCGAAAAAACGACTCAAGCAACGATGCTTAACACCGTAGCGCAAAACAACTTAAAGATTATTCAGAACCAGCAGTTGATGCATATGCAGAGGGTCCAGGAAATTGCGCGACAGGTTGCTGATGGCACGTACAAAATGTGCTCTCCGGAGGCGTTGGCGGAAAAGCTTATGCTCGTAATGACCGATAAGGCCACACGTGAAAAGTTCATCAAGAAACTTATAAAAGAAGAAACAGAAAACCTTGCATCTGAAAACGGTAAAGTAAAGGGTTCCATGACTGAGCTTGAACTTAAAAAGCTGGTCTACCTCATCAAAGAGTCTCAGGACAGCAAGTTCGACGACCCAGAACTTGAAGCCATGCTAAAAGAGTTCGCCTAAATAAATTATTTTTATTTTGTCATTGCTTGACACTGTACCCCTAATTTCTTATAATGAAATGTATCTTTCAGTATTAAGTTTCGATAAGAAATATTAGGAGTATAACATGAAACGAGTAGTGAGTATCCTTTCTGTAATCTTGTTATTGTGCGCCTTTTGTTCACCTGCAAGTGCTGCAGCTGAAAAAGAATGGACCTTCATGGTCTTTTTGAACGCTGACAACAACCTTGATTCATTTGGCGTAGGCGATATGCAAGAAATGGTAAAGGGTGGTGGCTCAAACGACTTTATGAATGTTGTTTGTCTTCTTGACCGCGAAAATGCACCTGCAAAACTTTATCACATTACCAAAGACGAAGCTAAAGTTATCGGGGAACCGGGCGAAGTAGACATGGGTTCTTATAAAGAACTGGTAAAATTTGTTGTTGATACAGCTAAAGCTTATCCGGCAAAACGTTATTGCGCAGTTGTATGGAACCACGGTTCAGGTTGGAAAGACATTAACGGCGAAATTATAAAAGGCATCAGCTATGATGACCAGTCCGGCAATCATATCACTACCAATCAGTTAACTATAGCTTTCGACGAAATCAAAAAGGCTCTTGGCAAAAAACTTGATCTGTTCTGCTTTGACGCATGCTTAATGCAAATGGTTGAAGTTGCATATGCCATGAAAGACGGCGTAGATTATGTAGTAGCATCAGAAGAAACCGAACCCGGTCAAGGCTATCCTTACACTGAAATCATTTCCGGTTTCAAAAAAGGTATGAACGCTGAAATGGCTGCAAAACACATTGTTAAATCATATTCAGAATCATATGACGGCGGCAGCGCAGGTAATTCTTCAACCACACAGTCAGCTGTAAAATGCAGCGAATTGAACGGTCTCAAAGATGCTATCAACGGTTTCTGCAAAGTCGCTTTGGCCGGCAAATACGGTGCAGAATTCAAGAATGCTCTTAACGGTGCTCAAAAGTTCTATTACAGAACCAACATCGATTTAGGTCACTTTGTAGAATTGGCACAGAACCAAATCAAAGACGAATCTTTCAATACTGCAGCTAACAAATTACAAGAAGCTCTTAAAAAAGCTGTTGTATTAAGTGCTATAAGCGGTTATAACACGAAAAATTCAAAAGGTCTTGCAGTATATTTCCCGGCATCATCTTACAGTTTCTCAAGCGAATACAAGGATCTTGCATTTGCAAAAGACACTATGTGGGAACAAATGGTAAAAGATTATTACAAAAAAACAACAATCAAAAAACTTGTTAAAGACGTTGTAAACGGCGATGTATCAAGCCTTAGGAACTATGTTTCAAGCGCAAACCAGAACAATCGCGAAATCTCAGCCGAATTGGTTTCTAAACTCAACTTCAGAGTATTTGCCGAAGGCGGAGTTGATGCCAGCACTCAAGATAATGTAAGATCACTTGTAACTGAACTTAAGAACAAGTAATAATTAAAAAAAAGAGCTTCGCTTAATGCGAAGCTTTTTTTTTGTATTTTATTTTATTAGAAATTAAGAGAAAACAAGACAAAACAAACAGCATAAACACAATAACAAGGGTTAAACAGCCATATATGACATAAAACACCTAATTTTCGCCTAACATTCTGTATAAAATATGTCGATGAATAATTACGACAGGGATAGTCAGGTTTGTTTTATATCACGGAGGTAAAACAATGAACATAAACTTTAAGAACAATCGTCTTGATGCTATTTTTGAACAGCTCAATTTTTCAAAAGCCAAAAAAGACAACAACCTTAACAAGGTCATGTCTGAGCTAAGCGCAAAGTCAAAAGAGCTAAAAGAGAATAAAAAAGCCAACAAAGACTCAGTAGAGCTATCAGATAAATCAAAAGACTTAGCAAAAAACTTTGCAATGTCTCAAACAGAACAGAAATCTGTATTAAGCCAATCGAGTGTAGAATACACAGATGATATGGCGGCAGATGATGCCGAATCAGCACAAAGCATACAGGCAGGCGGGTATAATATTTCGTTTCAGTTTGACATGTTTTATGAACTGACTTCAAAAGTCGAAGCCCAAATGGGTAAATCAGGCGCAGAACGCTTTGTAAGTCTTGGAGCAACTGTTGCCGAAACCTTTAAAAGCAATTTCAGCCTTTCAATAGACCCGGTTGGTTCTTTTATGAATGGCACCGAACAATCATTAGCCATATCGAATGAAACCACTAATGCCTTTTTTGATGCGGTTGAAGGCATGGCTGATTTGAGTCCGGAATCACTGGAAAACTTTTTAAAAGAGTCTGACAATTTCTTTGCAGAGCTTGAAAGCACCTACGGCGAAGCCGAAGGTGCCTTTGATGCCATAAAAGATGTGATGCAAAATCAGGCAAAAGACTTTTTTGCAAAAGTTGATGAAATGAAAAGCAGCGTGCTTCAGGGTTCTGAGCAGAAACCTGCCATACCTGCATCACCTGTCTCGGGCGAAGTTCCGGAGGCAGAAGCGGTTGCAGCAGACTCATTAAAACCGTCTGAAAGCGATGCCCTTTCTGTTTTATTGCCTCAGGACGAAGAAGAACCGGAAGACGACTTAATATCTATGTTCTTTAATAAAGATGTTAAACTTTCACAAGAAGACTATTCAGACTTCTTAGGAGATTTCCAGAGTTTTGCTGAAAAAATAAAGAGCAGCATGTTTTCAAAGCTTTTAAATAAGCCTCAAGTTCAGCCCAAAACAGAGCAAAAGGGTATAAATATTACTGCCTAAGGTGGATGAAATATGGCTTTAAGCATAAATCAAAGCTTACTTTCTTTAAAAGCCCTTAACAGCCTAAACAAGGCCAGTTCGGGACTGGAAAAGTCTGTAAAAAAAATCAGTTCGGGTTTGCGGATTGGCTCTGCCTCTGACGACCCGGCCGGTTTAGCGATGAGCGAAAAGCTAAGAACTCAAATACGAGGATTTGAAAGGGCCTTTTTGAATGCCCAAGATGGCATATCGATGGTTCAAACGGCCGAGGGAGGTCTTTCTAACACTCAGGGCATTTTGCAGCGCATACGAGAGCTTGCCGTTCAGTCTGCAAACTCTACTTTAACCTCTTCTGACCGGCTTTCTGTTCAGCTTGAAGTAAAAGAGCTGATAGGTCAGATCAATAAAATAGCCGCTTCCACACAGTTTAACACCAAGAATCTATTAAACGGTTCGCAATCTGCGCTGGTAAGTTTAAGTTCAAACTTTGCATCTGCAGTAGTTTCAGCTAATGCAAATGCTTCAGGCTCATATGATGTAAGTCTTAAAACCCTTAAAGGCGGTGTTTCTGAGGTTCAGCGCAGTCAAATACTTAAAGAGCGCTCTTCTGAAAAACCGGTTAGCGGCACAACCAAACTAGAAGACATAGCCCAGCTATATGACGCTGACGGGCAGTTTTTATTAGGTGCCGGCGAAACTTTAACTATTACCGGCAACGGCAAAGACACGGTTATACAGCTTGACCGGCAGCACACATTAAATGATTTAGCCGCCGCCATACAGCAGGGGCTAAGTTCAGGCCTTGGAATAGAAGGCTCTTATGCTTCGGTGGTTTCAGATGCAAACCAAGGTGTTAGCTACATAGAAGTAGCATCGGGGTTTGCCGGCGATAAAGGAAGTTTTTCGATTATCGGGTCAGAGGCGCTGACCACGGCGTTAGGTTTTTCTACTGTAAGAAATGCTAAAAACGGCCTTGTTGAGGCAACTCTTACAGACAGTAAAGGAAACACGCGCAAGACTATAACCGAAAGCCAAAAGATGTCAGGTTTATTAGATGGAATAGCTTTTAAATTTGATTCGCAGGCGGCGCAGGTTTCGGGGATAGGCGGCATTTCGTCAGGGTTAAGACTATCGACAGCCCAAAACATAGGCTTGAAATTGGGTTCAAATACTCTGAATGTATCGTTATCATCGGGTGATTGGTCGATTGAAGGTCTTGCCCGTTCAATAAATGCTCAAATAGAAGCGGACCCCAATTTTTCATTGTCAGGTATAAGGGCTTCAGTGTCAGACGGTCAAATCAGTTTGGGTTACGACCGCAGCACTTCAGCGCCGCAGCCATTTGAAATAACTACAGGCTCACAAACTCTCGGCATAAACGCAGGCAGCTATTCTTACTCAGCAAGGGGTAACAAAGACAGCAGCGCCATAGTCGAGGGTTTTAGCACATACAGAAATGAAGCAGCATCAAAGGATATTTCCTTTTCGATAAATCAGCGCACTTACGCAGCATTTACAACACAAATCGACCCGACCAAGGCCGATTTGGCTAATTCCCTCGAAATGGTTTCAGATTTAAATGACCGGCTAACATTGGCAAAAGCAGATGTAAGAGTCGATATATCAGGCGATTCGCTGGTTTTTACGTCTTTAAAAGTTGGCACAGACAGGGCCACGAATGCGCGCAGCGTTGTAAATCTTGATGCAGTAGACCAGTTTGGCAATAAAGACACTGCAACACTGCAACAGTTTGGGTTTAGAAACACTTTATCTTACGGCTACGGTGAGTCGGGCTTTAGAGCTCAGGTCAAAGACAGCACACCGGCTCTGCAAATAGGTGCTAATGAAGGGCAGACCATGAAGGTTTCAATGGGCGATATGTCTGCAGACGCTTTGGGTATTGCCGACATTGATTTAACTACAATTCATGGCGCTTCTGCCAGTTTGAGCAAAATCGACAGAGCTATTGACAGCGTTACTTCAGAGGTTTCGCGGCTTGGCAGCTATCAAAACAGGCTGAATTTTACCATGAACAACATCGAAAACGCTTCGGCTAATATGACAAGTGCCGAATCGCGCATACGAGATGCCGATATTGCCGCAGAAATGATTGAATACACTAGAAACCAAATTTTGACCCAAGCCAGCACTGCAATGTTGGCTCAAGCAAACAGCATTATGGGCAACGTGCTTACTTTGCTTAAAAAATAAATTACTGCTGCACTTTATCTTTCGAATCTGTACAAACCACTTCGGTGTTACTTGAGTCGCCTATTGCCTTAGGCGCACAGTCTAATACGGTCTCGCTCTGTCGTTTTGAGGGGTCAACGCCTTCGGCAGGAGTAACGGGCTTGCTTGCACTAGTGGGCTTGGCAGACTTTTTTGTGAAGGTTACAGACACTATTATATAGATCAAAGTTGCAAAAAGCGGTAAGAACAGCATTCTAGCCCAGAAAGGCCCCTGATAGATATAAATTTGGGCTTTGCCAAACATGTCTTGAGATAAAAAGACACGGTAAACACCGGGCTTTTTGTAGGGCACCATAAAAGTTTTCCATTTGGTCGGGTTAGGAAACAAAGTGTTGGGATAATACTTTAAAGCGTAATCCTTTTGAAACACGTTTCTGCCTTCGGGGTCGCTTACCATAATTTGCCCGGCGAAGTCGCCGCTCGAAGATTTTATATCTATTTGAATCGGGTCTATTCCGTCGGCGACAACGCTGACCTCGTTTGTTGCAGGCAAGGGTATGCCATCAGAAGATACGATTCCGATTTCTTGGTAGCCAATTGGGTTATTGAGGTATGAGGCATCTATGCTCAAGCAAGAAAACAATATGAGAATGGTGAGCCCAGCTACGGTTAATATGTGCCGTATCCACCTTTTTACCGAATCGTTCATGCCTCAGACCTCCGCTATATCAGTTAGTTACAAAACTTTTATCTTGTTGTCTTCGACACCTATTTCAACTGTAGTATTGTCGGCAACCCTACCTAAGATTATAGCACGAGCCAACAATGTTTCAAGCTCTTTTTGTATAAGCCTTTTAAGGGGCCTTGCGCCATATATGGGATTATAGCCGTTTTCGAGCATCCATTTTCGTGCTTCGTTGTTTATGTTAATTTTAATGCCTCTTTCGCTTAGACGTGCTTCTATGTCTTTAACCTGCAAATCAATAATTTTATCGAGTTGCGCGGGGTGCAGGGTTGAGAACAATATAATGTCGTCGACTCTGTTCAAGAACTCGGGCTTAAAGAAATACTTAACGCTTTCCATAACTTTAGAACGGGTTTTCTCGGAAATGTCGCCTGATTCTCCGATGTCGTCTATGATTGCCTGTGCCCCTAAGTTGCTTGTCATTATCACAACCACGTTTTTAAAGTCGACTACACGCCCCTGAGAGTCGGTTAATCGGCCGTCGTCTAATAATTGCAGAAGCACATTAAACACGTCTTGATGGGCCTTTTCTATTTCGTCAAACAGCACAACCGAATAAGGTTTTCGTCTGACGGCCTCAGTAAGCTGGCCGCCTTCATCATAACCGATATACCCCGGAGGCGCTCCGATTAAACGGCTAACAGAATGTTTTTCCATATATTCGCTCATGTCTATTCTGATCATGTTGTGTTCAGAATCAAACAAAGCCTCTGCCAGTGCTTTTGCTAGCTCAGTTTTACCAACACCGGTCGGGCCTAATAATATAAACGAACCGATAGGTCTGTTAGGGTCTTTGATTCCGGCGCGCGACCTTATAACCGCATCTGTTACGGCCGAAATAGCCTCGTCTTGCCCGATTACTCTTTGATGCAGTTCATCATCTAAGTTCATAAGGCGCTCTTTTTCGCCTTCCATAAGCTTTGCAACAGGTATACCCGTCCATTTGCCTATTATGTTGGCTATTTCTTCTTCGGTAACCTCTTCGCGCACCAGTTTGCCGGTATTTTGCTTTTCTTTAAGCGCTGCTTCAAATTCTTTTAATTGCTTTTGCGCCTCGGGCAACTTGCCGTGTTTAAGCTCTGCAGCACGATTTAAGTCGTATTGACGCTCAGCCTCAGCAATATCTTGATTCAATTTTTCAATCAGCTCTCTTTGAGCCTGCACTCTTTTTATAACGCCTCTTTCGCTTTCCCACTGGGCCTTCATGGCGTCGCCCTCGCCCTTAAGATCGGCAAGTTCTTTGCGCAAAACTTCTAGTCGGTTCAAGCTTTGCTCGTCTTTTTCTTTTATAAGTGCGGCCTCTTCAATTTCAAGCTGCATAACACGTCGCATAACCGAATCAAGCTCTGTAGGCATTGATTCGATGTCAGTTTTAATCATAGCGCAAGCTTCGTCGATCAAGTCGATTGCCTTATCGGGAAGGAAGCGTTCGGAAATGTATCTGTCAGACAAAGTTGCTGCTGCTACTAAGGCGCGGTCTTGAATCTTAACCCCATGAAACACTTCAAATCGCTCTTTTAGTCCACGCAAAATCGAAATTGTATCGCTGACATCGGGCTGTTCAACTAATACAGGCTGGAATCGTCGTTCTAATGCCGCATCTTTTTCAATATGTTTTCTGTATTCGTCTAATGTAGTAGCGCCCACGCAGTGCAACTCACCTCTGGCTAACATAGGTTTAAGCATATTGCCGGCGTCCATTGAGCCTTCGGCCTTGCCCGCCCCTACTATTGTGTGCAGCTCGTCTATGAAAAGAATTATTTTGCCATCGCTGCTCTTTATTTCTGCCAAAACTGCTTTTAAACGCTCTTCAAATTCGCCTCTAAACTTTGCACCCGCAATAAGAGCACCCATATCTAAGGCAAAAATTGTTTTGCTTTTTAAACTTTCGGGCACGTCACCTTGAAGGATTCTCTGTGCCAACCCTTCTGCTATTGCAGTTTTACCAACACCCGGTTCACCTATGAGCACCGGGTTATTTTTAGTTTTGCGCGACAAAATTCGCATAACTCTACGAATTTCGTTATCACGACCAATTACAGGATCAAGTTTCCCTAAACGGGCCATTGCAACCAGGTCACGGCCATATTTTGCCAAGGCTTCGTAGGTTTGCTCAGGATTAGCAGAAGTAATGCGCTGATTGCCTCTTACAGAAGTCAGCGCCTGCAAAAAAGCTTCTTTGTTAAGGCCAAATCCGGCGAATATCTTCGCAACAGCAGTATTTTTTTGGCTGATCATTGCTAAAACTATGTGCTCGACCGAAAGATATTCGTCTTTTAGGGCATTCATTTCTTTTTCGGCTTCAACAAGCAACAATGAGGCTTCACGGCTCATGTAAAACTTGTCAGGCGACATACCCGGCCCCGAAAGCTTTGGCAGCCTTTGAACTGCTTCTTCAGTTTTATCTCTAACCGCCGAGAGCGGAATATTTATGCTGTTTAAAAGTCTCGGAATCAAGTCTGTTTCTTGTTGAAGCAAGGCAAGCAAAAGATGTTCAGGTTGAATTTCCTGATTACCGTATTTAACTGCTAATGTTTGGGCTGTTTGCAAAGCTTCTTGAGATTTTTCAGTGAATTTATTGATATTCATAACTCGTTTCCTCACTTTTCAGTCAAAGATATTATACCAAATAATTAATAGCATAATGCATGCCAATTCTTAAAAGGCTCATTAAATGAGAATTTAGGCATTATTATTCTTAATAAAGCGCTATTATGCGACGTTTTGGCTACGTTGCGGTGCTACGAAAAAAAACTTAAAAAAACAAAAATAAACAAAAATAGGGCTAAAGTTTTTTTTTATAATGCCGATGTATAGGTTAGAGGGTTCTAATAATACGCAAAGACCTTTATAAAATTCACTCTTCTAATAGAAATCGCCCGCAGCCTTGAGCAAGCAACGGGCGATTTCTATTATGCGTCAGATTTTATAAACTAGCGATGTGTAAAAGCCGTTATCCTGCCTTTTATAGCCGTCTACCGGGGTTTGGCGGTAACTTACGGTGTATTTCATTTCCATATCGAATTTTGCATTTACGTTAAACAAAGTGCCTATAGAAGCGTCAACCTTGTAGTTATCTTTTGAATCTCTGCTTGGAACGCTATAATCAATGACGCTGAAGCCGCGAATATTCTCTGCAAGTATTTTTTTCGCTGAGATTCCGGCTTTTAGCCATTTTTCATCGTGACTTTTGCCGGTTGTATATTTTTCATTTGTGAAATCAAGACCCAATGACACTTTCAATTCTTTTTCTTCGCATCTTTCGAAGTATCTCATATAACCGAAACCGAAAGTTACCTGACTGTCGTAACCGGCAAATTCGTCTGTCATATAGCCATTTGACAAGTAGTAAGAATTATTTTCTGTGTTTTTAAATTCGCTTGTAATGCCAAATTGTTTTTTGTCGGCATTTTTTTGGTCGTTAGCTTTGCCGTATAGAACTAAGCCGTTGTAATTCAATTTTAGTTTATCGTGTTTTGTTTCAGATAAGCCATATGCAAAGTTAATTTTGCTTTCTTTGGTATTACCTTTTGTATCAGAGTAACCAAGCGAAAGTCGCCCTTTTAATGGTGTATCGGCAGCAAACAAAGCCCCATTAGCAAGAAAGCAAATTAAAAACACTAGAAATGCGTTAGAATAAAATTTCATGAGGCCTCCGGATGCCATATAATTGGGGGCCATTTTACACATTTTAGGGGCAAAAATCAAGAACAGAGTCGCATTAGTTGCGCTTATTCTGTTTCTGATATCTCCGGTTCTGAGGTTTCAAGACCTTGGTCGCGATCTTCTTCAAAAACCGGTTCCGGAATTTTTGGCGCTATAGCCCAATCTAAATTGGTTAAAACAAGTTTAAGTTCGTCGGCTAACATTTGAGCGCGTTCTAGGCGTTCTGAACGGGCTTTATTGGCATCTTCTTCTGAGATTAAAATATCTTTTAATATTGGCGAATCTAATAAGTTATTTAATGCATCGAATACTTTGGTTAAGGTGTCTTCGGGTTCAATGTTTTGTGGTTTGAGCTCGTAGACTTTATCTTTTGAGGGATAGCGATAGAGGTAGTCATCGACCTGTATCTTTTTAATATTAAAGCCGTCTACCAGATTTTCGAGGCCTTCTCGACGGCCGTTAATAGCTTCTTCGAACAGATTCAAGAAAGCCGAATAAGCAATTTGATAATTTTCGGCAACTATTAAAAAGTCGTTTGTGCTTTTAATTGATTGCGTTAATTGGATAGCCTGTTGAACAGGAGACAATCGTTGATTAGTTTTTTGAATAAAATCTAAGCGCGTTTTGCATAGGGTTTTATGATGATTATATTGCCTAATCAGAGCTTCAAGACGATTTGTTTGCGAACTAAGCAATGTGACAAGCTCTTTGTTAGAAGCTTTTACAAAGTCGGCAGGGCAATCTGATATAAAAGTATTATTCGCTGTTTTAAGAATTGCTTCTTCGTAATTGCGGCTGTATTGAACGATGTCAGAAAGTGCTGCGTTTATTTCGTCTATTAGTGAAAAGCTTTGTCTGAGACTTTCGATGGTTTCAAGCGTAGTTTTTTCATTTTTATAAATATTTTCGGCCAATTTATCTGAGGCCTTTTTAAGTAATTTTAAGCGCACATTTTCTGCAATTGTTAAAAATTCAGGAAAAACAGCCATCACAGACGCTGAAGAAAAGGGAAACTGCCGGCCTGATTCAACCAGCTTAAAGGTAGCTCTTCTGATGAATCCATCGGTGTTAGCGGCGGCGTTAATTGCTAACGCCAATTCGAATGATTGGTGGTTAAAGGCATGTAGCTCTTTAAGCTTTGCAATACGGGCCTGCAAAAGCCCTAATTTGCTTTCTGTGAAAGGTTCGGAATAAATATCGGCGGGCTGTTGTTCGGCGAGTTCGGCATTCTCAGCATTCTCATTGTTCTCGGCGAAAAGTGCTATTTGAGCCGCAAATATGAGCCCAATCAGTATAAAAAATATCGCCGAGGTCTTGTGTTTCATTTAAAATGAATCGCCTTTTCTGCCTTTTGCCTGTCTGTATACCTTGCTTGTTATTGATTCAGGCTGTTGGTAGCCTTTTACTGTGCCTCTAACCTTTGCCATGTTGCCATACCAGGTGTAAGTTCGCGTAACGGGGTTTAATATGGCATATAATTCAGCCTTTTCATCACCGTCGGAATCAACATATATCTTATCAGAAATTCCGTCAAGGTCTAGGTCGTATTCCCATTGGTCTATTTTGCCGTCAAAATTTCGGTCGTATTGGTAGTCATCAAATTTTGCATCGTGGTTGCGGTCTGTGGCCCAGTAATCAGCGACTCCATCACCATTTCGGTCGGCAACTATAAGGTCTATTCTTCCGTCGCAGTTTCTGTCGTATTGCCCGGGGGAGTGCGCAAAAGATCTTCCGTATTGGTTGTATTTTAAAGCAGAACCATCAAATCCCGCTTCAGGAATAACGTATCCGGCTCCCATTTGAGTTATCAGCATTAGAACCAAAAACACCGATATAAAAATACCGGTAAATATGGCAGGCTTCTTGTTAAGCATCATGACCTCCGAAAATTATTCACTACAAGCATAAAGAGTACAAAAAATCACAAGTTTAGCAAGAAGAAAAGAGAAATAAGAGAAATAAAAAAGCACCAAACTTGCGTTTGGTGCTTTTAGTTAGCCTAGATTAGAAGCGGCTGTAGAGTTCAACGAAGAGTCTGTCATCGTCAACATTCTTAGAAGCTTCATCACCATCAAGAGTAGCATAACCGGCTCTGATTCTGGTATTTTCAGCAAGCTGATAGCGATATTCAAAAGTCATAACGTTAGCTTCGTCTTTTACGATAGCTTTAGCAACGTCTGAATCCTGAGCATACATATCATAAGCAAGTCTGAAATAATGTTTGCTGTTGATGGGGCGGTATTCGGCCTGAACTTTTATAAGGTCAGCATTCTGCATATCGCCATACCCCATTGCTGCTATATCTTCAAAAGGAGTTTCAACTGCATCATAGCTTCTCTGATTTACTTTAAGAGTAATGGGGCCGTAGTATTCGTCATCACCGGTGGTGTAAGCAACTTTAGCTGCCCATTCTTCTTTGCTGTCCCATTTAACAGCACCGTGCATTAAAGTGCCTTCCATGTCAGTTGTGGGAGCCCAAACTACTGCTGCTGCGGCTGCGGCTGAACCTTCAACGTTAGTCATTACGAAACCCAATTCATAGTCAAAGTGACCATTCTTAGTGAGTGCGCCTTTGCCACCGATTTCCAAGTAGGTTCCGTTATGTTCGGGGAAATAGTTCTGAGTGTAATAACCTAAGTAGATGTCGTGATCTTTAACTTTGGTATCCAAGTTCAAGTTCCAAATCTGTCTGAAGTCAACACCGGCACTGCGCTCATAGATAGCATTAAGAGCTATGTCGAATTTGCCGGAGCGTTTTGCATAGCTGATAGCATCAACATAGTCATTAAACAGGAGAGCTGAACCGTGAGTATAGAAATCGCGACCGAATTTGAAGTCGCCGCCGAAGCTGAACATATCTTTTACG
>JAQVCG010000067.1 GCA_028689875.1 Candidatus Rifleibacteriota bacterium
ACTTCTGCTCCGGCTTTAATGAGTGTTCCCATGACACCTACTAAACCGTTTTTTGCAGCTAAATGAAGTGGAGTGTTTCCTTCGGGGGTTTTATCGTTTACGCTAATTCCTGCATCTATTAGCATTTCAGGAATTGTCAGCGGACATATCGTAAGCTCTGACACCGTATTAGCAGGTGCTGCACATAAAGGGTCAATGTTCATTGCCGCATGCAAGGCATTTTCTCCTGCGTTGTTTTTTATTGTCGGGTCAGCTTTTAGGTCAAGCAGTATTTTTACCATCTCTACTGCGCTTGCTTCGCAAGCATAATGCATTGGCGTTTTGCCTTCTTTTGTTTTTGTATTCACATTAAAATCGGGATAAGTTTCGATTACTATTTTAAAAAATTCTAAGTCTAAGCTTTTAATTGCAAAAACAAGAGAATTACAAATTTTCTCGTCTTGCTCTTCTTTTTCTATTTTGTTTAGCAATTCGCTTCTAAATTCTGAAAACATAGGTGTGCCTACAGGCTGATAAAAGCCTGTGTTTATTCTTAACACATGCTCAGTATCATCGCCAATGGTGCCGAAGTCAATATAAACAGGGTATGTGGTGTTTTTCTCAAACCTTATAAAAAACCCGCCAATAGGCGATAGCAAAGGGTCAACAATAAGAGTCGGAGAAACATCAAATTCATCTAAAAATACGGGAATATTATTTTCATCAGAGACTCTTACAAAAAACTTTAATTCGTCTCTAATAACAAATCTTAATAATTCAAACACCTGCGGATTCATATCAATCATGTTAATCAAAGATGTCTTTGCATCTGAAACCATTATTGTTACAGTATATTTACCATTTGAAACCTTGGCAGATTCAGGTTCATATGCTTCTTCAAAAGAAGAGTGCAACTCATTGTAAGGTAAAATTTTAGCGTCACGCCAAATCACGTTCATGGCTTCTGAAACATTATTATATGCCTCCGAATCCACTTTTTGCTCTGATTGTGCATCAAAAGCACCAACAATTACCAAAGGTCTGAGAGATATTTTTCCGGCTCTCATTTCTGTTTCCATTTTTGCACGAAACTGAGCAAAAGCTTCAACTAAAGCGTAAACAGATGGAGTTGATTCTTTTGTTTCAGTGCTTATCGGATTCCAAACAGAAGGCTGCATAACACAAGCAAAAGCTGTATTAAAAGTTAGTATCCAAAATAAAAACAAAACTATGCTAAGTCTCACTATTTTCTCCTTTTGGATACCTTATACGAACTTGCCCCCGATACTATTTCAGAAGCTTTTCGGTCTGAAATTTTTGCGATAATTTCTTCAGTTAATTTTATTTTGCCGCCGCTATTTGGCTTTATCATGATAAGTCTTAGTGACAATAACATTTCGGGACGGTTCAAATCAACACTATCAGTCGCGGTTTGCACAAAAATCCCTAACGATTCAACATCATTTAAAGTTATCGTAAAATCACCATTCCTATTGTTCAACACAAATCTTGCAACATCAGCTGAGCCGGCAGAAATGGGAGCAGAAGGAAGCATACTGTTCCAGTCTCCGGTTTGGTAAAAAGCAAGAGTTTTATTAAAACACTCTAATCCGATTCCTTTCCAGATGCCGTTTTTTGCGGGCGAACCTAATTCCGGGGAGGCTGCTCTTGCAGGCACCGATGAAGATGCAAACAAAATACCGCTGTTAGTTGAAGAAGCCACTTTATTGTACCAAGGAGAAGCAATGGTAACGTTTCTTGCCCCCCCCACTCTTGTTACATTTCCGTTTGCAGCAACCAGATTGGCATGGTTTGCCTGCTCTATTGTTTCTTTAAAGCGTAGTAAAAAGCGTTGAGCTTCTTTTTGGGTGTTAATTCGCCAAGAACCTGCTTCAAAGCTTTTATGACTTGATGAAGATAATGAAAATGCTGATATAATTACAAGAGATAAAAGCCCGGTGGCAATAATCAATTCAACTAACGTAAAACCATTTTTTTCGAACACAATTTTATTCATATTACTGAGGAACCTTACTTGCAGCAACGCTTGTTTTATATGTATTAATAGCCTTCTTCCCCTTCAATTGCACATGAACGGTAACTTCAAAAAAGTCTTTGGTAAAATCTTGTGAAGACAAAATTGCTATATCTGTGGAATATGATGCAACTTCAACTGGAGAAAAAAAATCATTATCATCTAAATTATTTAAGACTCCGTCGTAGTCTCCGGACATGGGGTTTCTTCCCATGAACAACTCAAATGGGGTCGGCAATGTTTTTTGTTCCGGTTTAAGATCCGGTAAGCCTTCTGTTAAGACTCTTTTTTGATATATGTGCTGACGATAAGACCTGATAAAAAAGTCGGGATATTTTTTAATCTTTAGCAAAGCAATATTTTGAATACCTTTAGCTAAAAAATCAGCCTGAACTCGGTCCAGCTGTAACTTTGAAGCAGGCGCAGAATCTGTATATGTCTTCATGTAAACCATTCCTAACATAAGTATAACGGTTGAAAGACATATTACAACTAATATTGCCATTGCGCGTCTTTTACTGTTAAATACCGATTGTTTCATATCAGCCTTCTGTGTTGCTTACAAACGTTATTGCCGCAACTTCTCGTTCAGTTTTTCTGTCGCCTTCTACGGGCCGAACTTTTACAGTGATTTTAATAACAGCAAAAGCATACTCGCCGGTCGCAGCATTAAATGTTTCGGATTTTTTCGTCCTGTCCTCGAATATCCATGTTCTTGGGTCATCGGGCTTATATTCTTTGTTTGGAAATTTTAATTGTTTAAGATAGTCGAATGTAACCGATTGGTATTTTAGAGTAGCTGTTATGCTGTATTTATTTACGCCGGATGCAACAGCTGTTCCGAATTTAATACCGTTAAAATCGCTTTTAATGTCTACATTTGTATTACCGGCCTTATCTATTTCGGCTTTAAGTTTTGAATAAGGCAAAGAAGACAGATAATTAAGCCTGTCAACTAGTATTTGTAATGATTCCCCTTGTCTGTAATCTGCTTTTGTAGCCTTGTGTCCATAACTGATAAGCCCGGAGGCAGATATGGCAGCAATGCACAAAATGAAAAATGCTATGATTATTTCAAGTAATGTTACGCCGTTTCTATCTGCCTCATTGTAGTACATTGTCTATCAGTTACCTTTATTATCTCTTTCCAGAATTCTAAATTCCAGCTTTGTAGGAATTACATCGAAAATTGCCTTAACCGTTCTTGAATTTTTGGCGGCTGTGGCATTTTTCGGATTTTTCAAAGCATTTGCCACACTTGGCCAATTTAGGGCATCATCATTTGCAGTTAAAACAACAGTGTATTTGCCGGGTGTTCTGAACACATATTGCATAGGCAATTTAGAGCCTCCGGTAGATGCATCATAAAGAATATCGCCGTTTTCTTTTTCTATTCTGAAGGTCACAGTAGCCACAGCACCGGCGTTATCAGACATCATGGCTCCGAAAGTAACCGGAACGTCGGTTTCAAGGGCCTCTGCGGCACTAAATAGCTGAGTATTAATAGGTGCTGTAATCTTCAAAAATTTAAAGTCATCGGCAATACTTCCGCCATCATTTTTATACCATTTGTCAGGGCCGGAAGTGGTATCAAGTTTTGTCACAACCCAATAAGGCGGCATTTGAGTAAGAGCCAATCCGGAAGGAGCATAAAAATTGCGGTTTGGATATTTATCTTGAACAGCAGTAATAAAGACATTAGGACGATCGTTGTCTTTTGTTACTATATGCCCGATTTTCTGAGCGCCGATACTCAACTTATTGTTTGATGAGTTACATGCCTCCTGCCAAGAAATACCATAAAGACGATTGGTGTAACCGGGAGTATTATTTGCATAGGTCATTGGCATATTCGGCGACCACTGAGTTACGTCATCAAGTTTTTTACTGCAATGCGCAAACTTAGAAACAGGATAAGAATACTTTTGATACGAAAGAACTTTTGAGTAAACTAATCCGGCATTAGCAATTTCTGTAGCATCTGTGACGGTAACAGGAGAAGCCTTATAATAAGCATTTAAGGTAGCATCTGCACCGGGAATATCGCCTACTATGCTGTCGTAATTAAGCATCGCTTGTTTATTTGCGGCGGCAAAATTAACAGTAAGTCTGTTGTTTGGTGATGCAGCCGAATAGTGATATAGATCTTTATCTCCTTTTTTCAGGACTGTCGAACCGGTGTAATTTGCCATCGGGTTATTATCAACCACATAAAAGTCGATATTTCCTGTATTATGTGCTGTTAAAGGTTCTCCGGTAGTCGCATACAAAATGTTTTTCTTTAATGCATAAGCAGGCAGTATTTTTTCAGTATTATCTTTATAAATAGCATTAAAAACAAACAAGTCCGGTGGAGTGTTGTCGGTCACGCAAACCTCAGCATCGGCCCACAGGTCTAATGATACTATTTTAGGCACGCGCAAATTTTCGTAGTCGCCCGTAAACACACCGCCCACATATTTAGGAATTCTGTTGTAATATTCATACATATATTTTCGCGACATAGTTACACTGATAGAATATCTGAGTGGTTCAGAAACCACAGGCATAAGCTTTCGCAGCTCAGATAAATTAAGATAAGGCTTATCGCTTAATACGGTTTCTCTAAAAACAACTTCCGAGCCTCTTTTTAGTTCAGAGGTCCAAGATACCGACAGATTATTTGCCCAAGCCTCAGTGCCCGGCACAAGCTGCGGGTCAGTTGGTCTTGGGGGCAATAATCCCGTCATTGAGGCAATTCGGTCTATGCCTCTTTTTATGTTATATTTTGTTTCTCTGACACGCATGCCCCAGTTAATGCCACTCGGCTGGTACACATCTGTATAACCTGAACCCGATTTTGATACAGATTTTACCAAGCTATAGCCGTCCATTATAAAATAGGTAGTTTCAGCCGGGTTTTCGCTTTTGCTGCAGGCAGTATGACCGCATGACGAGCCACAACCAAAACCGGGCAAACCGGCACCCGGTTTATAACCCGATAGACTGCTTGAGTTGGTGCTAGTCATTAAAATAGCTTTATCATTTGCAGTTAAAATTTTAGGCACCAGCTTTTGACCGATAGTTTGCCATGAATATTCTTCTGAATCTTCCCCTTTTGCCACTTTTCCGGTGACCAAATAGTTTTTTTTGGCATCTGCCAATTCGCCAACTTTTAGGTTTGAATAATCATAATAACCATAAGTTACTTTAACGCCTACTTTAAATTTTCCTTCTAGTTCTGAAGGGAAAACCAAAATATAGTTGCCTTCGCTTTTAAGAATAAGATTTGTTGAATCGGTTTCGTCTACCTTATTGCCCTCGCGGTCGTGTGTTCGAATAATTTTCCAATAATATTTGGTATAAGCCTTTTCTAATGTATTAGGAAACCTGCCGGTTCGCCCGTCACGGTCTACGTCGCCGTCTGTATTGCCCACATTAAGATCGTTTGCGTCAAAATAGGGCGCGTTTTCTACAATAAAATACAGGTTTTTATCGTTTTCATAGAGTCCATCGGAACCCGGTGCAGCCATTTCAAAACCGGAAGCCCCCAAAAGCATAGGGCCGACACAGTCAGTAGCTGCGTTTAAAAAAGCAGGGCGAGGCGGCGTTGGAGAGTTGATAACAGCGAGCTCTGATCGTATAGAGGCATTGATTACAGGAGCAATTTGTAGCACAGCACCGTCTACCCAACTCTTTATAGAGTCAATTTTGTTATCTGCCGTTATATAACGGCGTTCAAAAGTGTTTGTGCCCAATAATATACTATTTTTTTCTTTGGTTATTTTACCCGTATCGTAAGCTCGTTTATAAACACTTTTATATACATTTTGCTTATAAACGGCTTTAAAGAGAGGTTTACCACTGCCGGCGTAAGTTAGACCTGTGTTCACCCTTGATGTTTCGTTTCCGTCTACAAAAGTGCTGGTATTAGAGGGCGAATATTCGGTTTTAAGCATATACAAAGACCCAAAGCCGTCTGCGCCAATTGCATCCGGCAATATGCCGCCGTCGTTAACGCTAATTTCGTCGGGCGGAGAATGCTCGCCGCCTTCTTTTCTGACGAATGAATAAACTTTGCCCTTTGTGGCATCGTAAGCATAAACTATGCCGCCTGTCTGCCACCATTGGTCAGAAACGGCAACGGCAGTCAATTCATTAAGCTTCATGCTTGCCGGAACGTTTGCCTGAGTCATCCATTTATTGATTTCGTTCTTGCCTAAAAAATAAAGGTAATTGCTGACAGCATCTTTTGAGCTTATTCCTATGCGTGTACAAGTCAAATCATTGGGATTGCCAATACGTTGATCATAATCTGCGCCGCCACCTTTAATGCTTAAGGTATAATCGGTTTGCCCTACGTCGCGGCGGTACACATAAGTTTTATTCAGTTTTGCCGAATAGACACAGCTAACATAAGGGTTTGCAACGCCGGGCATCGCCACATTACTGGCAGCAGCAATACAACCATCGCAGCATTCTCCGTTTAAGTCCATGGTCCCCGAACGGCTCGCAACAATACTTGCCACACGACCTTGAGAAGTAGCTGAGCTGGCACCGGAACCGACCCTATATTTATACAAATCTAAATTACGGTATGCTTCACTTAATTTTTCTCGCACCATGCGTCGAACCCAGCCTCCATGCGAAGCACCACTAGAGCAACATATCCACACCCAAGGACCGTAAAGTGGCCCCTTAGGTGACATACCAATATAATCAGAAGGAAAAGATTTACCGGTATATACACCGCCTCGCACATCGCCCATAGAGACGGTTCCGGCGGCGGGGGAAGGATTCCAGGCTCTATATGTCCAATTGCTCCAAACAGGCATATTACGAGCATGATAATACCCCTGTCCCACAGGATACCAATAATAGCCCGGCATTGTCGCCACCGCGTCGGGAACAACAGTACAGGGGTAATCTATACCAAATAACCAAGAAGCATTGTTGTGATTGCCACGACCGGTTGGCCCGGCATTTGGTGCACTGTGAAATCTATGGACTGTGGCATCGGGCACCACATTAAACGGCCAAACCCCATTCGAAGCATTTACCACTATTGCTCTAGGCTGTTTGGTGCCTACTATCGATTTAAGTGCAGTTTCCTGGCTTGAAAAAGTGAAAAGGTCTTTTTCAGTTTTATTTGTAACTGTGTTCCAATTCTGAGCGGCAACAATACCATAAGATTCATAGGGGTCATACAGTTGTGCAGCAGGTTTAGCAACAAGATTGTTAAGAGCCCAAACCGCTCTTTTAGGGCCCTCTCCGATTAGTACAAAGCAATCGCCGTTTTGTTCATAGTATTCATGCAATTTGCCGGTGTCTGTTGCAGCGAAGCAATTTGAAAATAATAAGACAAAGGCCGAAAGTAAAAACAACTTATTATACTTCATGAGTTACCCCCTTAATTTACTTAACCTAGTATTTTATTTCTCTTTCTTTGAGCTGCTTTTCAAAGTTCATAAATTCTCTTATTACTTGCATATATCTTTGTTTTAGGCTTTCTACCACAGAATATTTATCAAATATTTCACGCGCGCAAGCAGGCGTTAAATCTATTGTTCCCGTTAAAAACATGCTGCCGCCGGAAAAATCAGCAAACTTTTCGGGTAAATAGTTTCTAAATTGCAAGTATTGCATTAAATTGTCTGCTAACCCTTCAGAGCGACCCGCTAACAGATGTTTGCCTGCCATGTCCTCAAATCCGGGAGGCATCGGCAAGGTGGCTTCAAGTTCCTTATCTACTGTGTAATTTAAAAAAGAATGAAAAAGTGCCGCGCTAACCACATCGATTGAATCTAAAGTAACGGGCAGCATCGATTGTGGCTCTTTTCTTTTGGGTGTACGCATTGCAAACGAGTTATCTATTACAAGCGAAATATTTGCCTCTTTTGCCGTTTTTGCTATGATATCTTTTATTTCTTGTTTAATTAATTCAAGCTTTGCATTAGCTTCTTCAGTTGTTAAATAAATAGCCGCAACTGCTTTTTCTTCATTTTTTCTGATTTCATCTTTTAGGCCGGCCATTGTTAACAGAACTTGCGCAATTTGTTTTTTAAGTTTATCTATTTCTTCTTCTCGCCTTACAACATTGCCCGAACTCTTAATAGTGTCATTTATTTGTTTTATTTTTTCTTCTATTTGCTGTTTTTGTGCATTTAATGAACTAATTTCGATATTATTTGTTGGCTTTTTTTTATCGAGTTCTTTTAACACTGTTTCTAAGTTTGTTTTTTCTTGCTGCAATACTTTTAAGTCGCCCGGCGCAAAAACTTGCTCTTCTCTTGTTAGGGCTTTTGATAGCTCGAACAAGTTTAACTCAATCTCTTTTAGCTGCGTTTTTATTTCTGTATTTTTTTCGTCTGCAATTTTTCGGGCTTTTTGCAGCTCTTGGTAAAAGCCATCGAAATCTTTTTCGGGTGTTTGGTCTCTGAAAAATCTGCCATTTGAATAATCAAAGTTTATCATGTTTGGGTGCAGCATAAGCAAAACACGAGTATCTACCGACCCTATGCCGATTGCAAATGCTTTAAAAGCACTAAAAACAACGAACAAACAAAGCAAAACAATAATCTTATTAAAAAATTTACACGTTTTTACCATGACCATATTATGTAACCTTTAACCTCTTCTTCCATTAGTTTTACTGCTTCTAGTCTTGTATCAAGAGCACCATATGGTATTACTTCAGCATCAACACCAAGTTTTGCCGCCCAATATTGATCTGCTTCGTGCAACCACTCAAGATATTGACCGGGCATTGAAGCGTTTTTGTCTAATATTTGCTTGTGCTTGTTTGTTAATAAGCTTTCGGTTAGTTCTACTCTGCCGGCATAAGGCATTAAGCCTGAAACATCTATTATTAATTCGGTGTTGTATTTGTTTTTAAGTTTTTTTACAACTGCCCTTATAGCCGCCATAATATCATTAACTTGGGGAGTAATGGACGAATAGGACGTCATGCCAGGCAATATCGGCACCTGTCTTGCATCAAACACACGCCTTTTTAAGCTTTCGAGTTTGTTTCCAAGTTCTTTTTTTTCGGCTAAAAATTTGCGTTCTACCGACACGCGCTGCCTTAACGGCACCGTTTTCAATTCTTCTTTTAGACGCGTCGAGGACAACAACAAAGCCTCTTCGAGTTTTTTAATTTGTTCTACTACTTCGTCTACGCCTTGGTAGCCACCAAGTATGGGCTCTGACGAGGTCCCCTTAAAACGATTGCTGGTAGCATCGAATACGCTAAATAGGGGGTGAGCCATTACGAGCAGTCTTGTGTCTAAAAACAAAGCATAAGGAGATTCTGCCATTAATTCAAATGGGCATAAAACAAGCAACAGGCAACAAACAAAAATCTTATTCATAGTACACCCCCGACATTAAGTATACATTATTTTTAGAAATATTTATCATCTAATAATTGTTTTTTTAATAAAATAAAGGTATTAACAAAATTATTATATGCTGTTATATATTTATCTTTCTCTTGGCTTTTAATTATATTCCTGTAGACTTTGAAACTTTTAGACAATTCGTCTGCCAGAATCACTGCTTTTTCAGAGTATGATTTTTTTAATTCGCCGATCTTTTCATCAAAATGCACAAAATCGGTCATTTTAGAAAACTTTTCAAAATCGTTTAAATAGGGCCTAGGCTTATACACATTGAGTTCTAATCTTAGAAATTCATAAATATGTTTATCGTCGTTTATTATTGCCCCTAACAAAGAAATTTTTGTAATGCAGGCTTCTATTATTTCATGCAAGCTGTTTGTGTTATTTATGTTCAAGTTTTTTCTAACTGTCCCCAGGTCTTTTGATACTTCTATTAAGATTGCCGAAAACTCTTCTTTATAATTATTGCCCACCAAATTGTTCGAATAAAGCTCAGAAACAATCTGCAGCCAGTTTTCCATTATTTCTTTGTGCATATTTTTAGCATTGGCAATATTAAAAGCGTTGAGCATTTCTCCTTCTAATTGCAGTTTTTGCGAAACAGCCAGCATTTTTGTAACAACAACACTGTGTTGAGTGGTTCCTGTTAAGAGAGACAAAATAGTGCTGTCGCAAGCACATAAAGACTGCGGCACAATGAAAGCAAATATAATTAACATGCACTTAATAAATATATTATCCCCCCGAGTTATGCGAATCATAATCTGCATAGTTGCCTTTATAGTTCGCAAGATCTTTTTTAGCCTTAACTGCATAAGGGGTATTAGGAAACAAATCTATTACTTTTTGGTAGTTTTCCAGAATTTCTGCGTGTTTGTTTGTTAATTCGCTAAACCTTGCAAATTCAAGCAAAGCTGCCGGGGAATTCTTCGAGCGGGCAAGGTATTCTCTATAATGTTGTTCTGCTAATTCTATTTTATGTTCTGAAACCGCTAATAAACCATTTAACAAGCTTGTAGTCGGTGTTTTTTCGTAAGTTTCTGCTAATTCTAAGTATTTATTTCCTTCTTTGTTGTTACCGGCTGTTATTTCAGCTTCTGCCATAACATTTAAAGCATAAACGTTAGAAGGGTATTGCTGCAATATTTGATTTAGATCTTCTATTGCAGTTTGAACTTGAAAATTGCGAACATTAACCAATGCGGAAAAAATTCTATATTCGATATTTGCCGGATTTTTTGCGTATGCGTATTCCGCTTCTTCAAGGCTTTCAGCATATAATTCATTTTCCAATAATGCTTTGGCTTTTATGAATCTAGCCTTTGCGTTATCCGGATTTTTTGAAAGAATTTCATTTACAAGATTTACGGTTTTTTCAATAAAACCTTGTTCTAATTGCAAGTTTGCAAGCCCGACCTCTGCATCTGTAACCATTGGATCAATTTTTAAAATATCTTTATAAACCTGTTCAGCTTCAGCATATTTGGCCTGTTTAGCA
>JAQVCG010000068.1 GCA_028689875.1 Candidatus Rifleibacteriota bacterium
CAAGGTTTTCAGAACTCACGTTCTTAACAAAAGCTCTGTTCGCTTTAGGGTTGTAGATTGCTTTCTTGCTTCCTTGTGTTCTCGGCTTACCCTGAACAAAAAATTCCAGTTTCATCATTTTTCCTTTCCAAGGCAGGGCCGAAGCCCCGCCAGTTAGCGTCAATAATTTCTGAGGATCAGAAGTTCAGATAACGGTTTGACCAGAGCGCAAAAAGCCTTGAATTCATCTTCTCTAACCTGATCGAGCACCATGTCGAAGCCTGGCATTGAAAGAGAGAAAAGGATCTGGCCTTTTTCATCATCGAGAACGGGCGTAAGAGACAGGGCAAACTCGTATTCGATTTCCGATCCGCGAACGATCTTTCCGCGGAATGGAATTTCGGACGGACACACGGCCTTTTCGGTTGCGCCGTTCGAGTCGATTTTCTGTTCCCACTGGTAGCTGCCGGCCTGCTCGCCATCTTCGAAAATGGGATTGCTGACGAAGTTGATCTTTTTGCTAGCGCGAAGTTTTGAAATCACCTGGTAGAGCTTTTCAAAATCTGGAATGAAAATCTTTACCGATTCCATGGCATCCAGCAGCTGTCGGTGTGAATGCTTGCTGCCTGTTGCAAGATGGCTTACAACCTTCCAGAGCTGAGTAAATTCACGCTCGAACTGCCACAGGTTCTGTTCGGTGCCAAGGCAATCGTCGGTGAAAAAAGTGGCTCCGTTTTTCTCGAAAATAACGGTCATGCCGAAACCGTTACTGTCTTCTCCGTCGCGTTTTACTTCTTCAAGAACTGCCTTGGCAAAACTGTCTACGTTGCAGACTTCACGATTAAACGGCCGGTTTTTGGGGACGCGTTCATATCTCTGACTGCTATCGCTGTAAAGATATTGGCCGTTCTGGGTTTCCAGCAGCTCCGGGCGTTTCATGCCGATTACGAATTCAATAATATCCTTGATCATACTGCCTCCTGGTTTGGCTTAACTTGTTTTAGTGGTGTCGGGAACGGCAGTTTTTGCTGCTTGGGATCTTCGACAAACAGATTGCCTCTGCTGTCGTGGTAAATGGTTTTGGTATCGGTCTTCGGTTCGGGCAACTTGGTTGAAACGTCGCCTTTAACTTCGATACGGGTGTCATCGATGCGGTTAAATGCTAGAGTAACCGTTAGCTTGCCCACCTTGCCTGTGCCTAGCACTCGTTTAACGGTTTCGATAAAGGCTTCATCCACTAGAATATCTAGCTCGTCAACGGAGCCTTTATAGCTGCCTTCAATTCTGTTCAAAATAGATTTAAAATCTAGCGCTTGTTGCTCACTCATAATTAGTTCTCCTTTTCTAATGTTTTTGTTTCTGGTAATGCTTGTGGCACTTTGAAAACACCCATTTTGTAAAGCTCATAAACTATTTTTGCTTCGTGCAGTGCATCATCAGCTCCACGATGTTTTTCAGAATATGGCTCGTTCGGGAAAAAATGCTTCCATGCTTCTTCAACTGTTGGCCATTTGTGTTTGCCAAATTTACCGGGCAGTTTGCAGATGTTTGTCGCTAGTAACATTGGGCAATCTAGTTCATTAATCTTTAGACCTCTGGGGCGCAAGAAACCGAAGTCAAAACGTTTATTAAAAGCTGTTGCTGGGTAGTTGTTCAGAATTTCTTGAATAGCGGGAACGTTAAGTGGTTCAGCTTCTGTTATTTCTTCAAACTTCAGATCACTGTTTTTGAATATCCATGAGTTTTTGTGCTCTTCACCAAAACCCTCTTCTTTTACGAGTTTGTCGTAAATTGGTGTAACATTTCCCGTTTTTAAGTCTAATTCTGCAATTCCAACCTCAAGAATTAAGCCTTTTGGCATAAAACCAGTGGTTTCAATATCAACTATTGCTATTTTCATTGTGGGTTGGCTTTCAGCTATGAATCTGCTTGCTTCTTTTTCAGGATTGTGGAAGATTAAAAGCCGAGTTCTTGCTCTAGTAAAGGCAACGTAAGCAAGGCGGCGTTCTTCTTCAAGATGCCCTTCTCTTAAAGCCATTTTAGAAGGAAAGCTATTTTCGTTAAAATCTGCAATTAAAACATTGTTCCATTCCAGCCCCTTTGAGGCATGGGCAGTAATCAAGGTGATTGTGTCTGGTATCTTTTTTTCAAGCTCAAGGTGGCTATCTTTTAGTTGGTATGTTTCTAGCCATTCTTCAGCAGTGGTGTCTAGCCAGTTTTCAAAGAAATAATCAAATGTTGATTTATTGAATTGGCCTAAAACGTTACAGCATTCATTATAAAATACGACCAAGCCCTCTTCTGGAGCGATGGGAATCTTTGATTTAGATGCTTGATACCAGCTACAACCTTGTTCGTTTGCGTGTTTCCATACTTCTTTCATGTCTTCTTTAAAGCCGATTTTATTTGCGGTTAAAAAAGCCATGTTGTCGTGGGGGTTCATTTGCAATCTAAGCATTGCATACATAAACTTGAAAGTATCGTCCTCTTCAAGTTCAGCAGTTGCTTTGCCAACTCTTAAAACATCAAGATTCATTTTTTTGCAAGCGTGCTCAATTTTTTCAAGAGTTCTATGAGTTCTGGCGATTACTGCAATTTCTCCGGGATTCTCAAATGGCATATATTCAGCAATATAAAAAGCCAAGTCTTCGGCCATTGCGGTTGTCGATTCAAAAACACCTTCTTTCCCAGTGGCACCAATCAGGGTTTTCTCTATACGATCCCGATTTTTTTCAATTAAAGAGTTTGCTCTACTGACTATTTCATCGGCGCACCTGAAGCAATGCTCCAGCTTGATAATTTCTGCGCCCGGGTGGTCTTTTTCAAAGTTCAGGATGATGCCGACATTCGCACCGCGCCAACCATAGATGGCCTGATCGGAGTCGCCGACGCAAAACAGGTGTTTCGGGGTCAGGACTTCGTGCAGGTTATACTGCACCTTGTCGGTGTCCTGGTATTCATCGACGAAGATGTGCTGAAACTTGGTGCGATAGAATTCAAGAGCGTCGGGGCAAACTTCGAAAAGCTTCTGGACTTCGAGAAGCAGCTGGTCGAAATCAACCGCGTTACACTCTTTCAGACGGGCATGGTATTCGGCAATGATGCGCTTGATGTTCAGATCTTCCGGTTCGGTTCCGTCGTGGGCCAGAATGCTCTTGGCTTCGTTCAGGCTTTTGGCAGTGCCCCTATAGTCGTATGCCTTCATGATCCGTTTCAGCAGTTCGTCAGAGTCTTCCGGTGTAACGACGGTAATGGCGCGGCCGCTGTTAGTCTGGTAACCAATCTTGCTGCCCCACTGCATCAGAATTCTGTAGCTGATCGCGTGGAAAGTTCCGGCCCAGACCTTTTTCGCGGCACTCTCGCCAATCTTCTTTGCCAGGCGTTCTTTTACTTCGTTCGCGGCCTTGCGCGTGAACGTCAGGCAGAGAATAGATGCTGGATTAGTTCCTTGTTCAACCAATCGGACGATTCTGGAAATGGTTGTGGCGGTTTTACCGGAACCAGCACCAGCAATTACTAATATCGCTTTTGAATCACTGTTAATGGCCTGTAATTGTGCGGGGGTATGCTTCATTATTGCTGTCCTTTCATTTCGATATTTGTAGCTTCTTCTAGTGCTCGACCGTGGCAACTGGCGATAACGATTTGTTTAAAACCTATTTTTTCTGCCGCATAAATTAGACCATTGAGACTTTTTTCATCTGCTTCTGCCAGCTCAAATAATCCGATGCCTGGTGTTCCTGTTTTGATAATCTGTAGGCAGGCGACTAATGCAGTTAAAAGAATGGTTTTTTCGCCACCGCTCAAGGTGTCAAAGCCGATGGTTTGGTTGTTTCGGACGATGCCAAAATTAAAACGGGGCTTTTCATTGTCACCAATTAAAGAAAGAAAAGAAGGACAATTAAAGGCAGCACTAACAATGGTACAAAATGGAGCGGCTAGTTCTATGGAAGCATCAGCAAGGCGGGTATCTCTAAGTTTTTTTACCGATTCTAGGACACTTTTAATGTTTTCAAGATCTGTTTCAAGTTCTAGACGTTCAGATTCAGATTTGCTTTTCTGGTTTCTAACGCTTTGAACACTAACAAACTTTTTAATTGCATCATCAGCTTCTTTTATTTGTAATCTAAGGCCTTCTAGCTTGCCTTGTAGAATTTCCATGCTTACAGGTGCATTCTCATTTTCGCTGTTAAGCTTTTCAAATTCCTGAACATTTTCGGCATGGAAGAGTTCATATCTCTTCAGCGCATCCTGCTCAATGGAAATTAGTCTTTTCGTTTCTTCATTGTTTGAGGCGATTTTGGCCGCTTCTTTAGCTTTAAAAATCTCGCCTTCGATGTCAGCAAGAACTTCTTCGACTTCTTCAATCTCTGTTTCTAGGTTAAAAATTTGTAGTTCCCATTGGTCCATAGAATTTTCAAGGTCAACAGCAAGGGCATTGCAGAAAGGACAACATCCTTTGGTTTTCAAAGTTTCAAGCTTTGTCTCAAGGTCAGCTTTCGTAGTCTTAGCAATGGTTATATTTTTGGTCGACTTAATTTTTTCCAACTCTAGGCTATTGAGATTTTTGCTTTCTGGAGCAATAGTGATGCTGTCTTGTAGCCTAGCAAGTTCTTTGATTGAGTGCTCAATTTTTAGTGATGATTCTGTAATGTTTTTCTGAAATCTAGCCAACTGCATAGATTTTGAACTAGCAAGCTTTGTGCGCTCTTCATTGGCAGAAATTTCACCGGTTACTTTTTCAAGCTCTTCAGTGGCAGTCTTTTTCTTTTCTTCCCATTCGTTTAGGTTGCCAGCGGGCACTTCGCCTACTTCTCCAGTAAGCTTCTGAATATTCGCAATACAACGCTTAATTTCTTTTTCAAGCTCGCTTTTTTTGGCTTTCAGAGATTCAAGAAGATCAGAAAAGCTGGTTTTTTTAGTAAAAAATGGTAGTTTTTGCTCAATTTCTTTTGGAGAAATGGCATTAACTGTTTCTGGTAGAGCAGAGAAAACATAATCTGCACGCTTTTCATCGGATAAATTAAGGAATTCTGCTGGGTGAATTGCTTCTACTGGGTAACGAAAGCAAGCGGGTAAATCAATGTCTTTTTCTGATACAGGTTCACCATTTAGCATTATGGTTTGTTTTGCACCAGACCCAGAGCGCTCAAATTTGCGAGATAGGCTAAGCCCAGTAGAAGATTCTAAGGTTATTTCCATGGACTTACCAGATGCTAGTTGATAAGTTTTGCTTGGTAGCTTGCCGAGGTCGGTATATCCAGTTAAACCAATTTTAATGCCTTCTAGTATTGCGCTTTTGCCTGAACCATTTGGGCCAATGAGATTTGTGACTTTACCCAGCTCAAAAGAGCCAGAAATGCCTTTAACATCTTTAAGATGAATTTTGGTAATCATGCGGCCACCTCCTGAAGAACATTGCTAACAAATTCCATAATTATTTCATCGGGGGCAGTTCTAAGTGCCGAGAAACTAGTGTTCATATCTTTTCTTACTTTAATGCAAGCTACTTGGCATTTGGGGTCGGAAAGAACTGAATTTAATTGTTTGAGTGGTGGAACCTCTTCAGCTGTCTGAACGGGTTCTACTGTTTCTGTTTCATGGCTAGCAGGAATGTTTTCTTCTTCAAAGTCATAAACTGGCTCAACAACGGGTATTTCTGTTGGATCTGCAACGGTAGATGGTTCAAGAATTTCGGCTTCGGTGGCAATGTCTTTAATTTCAGTCTGAACAACTTCCAAATCAGCCGCTGCTTCTCCAGCTGAAAGTTTTGCGGCCAAGGCTTCCATTTCTTCACGTTTCTTTTTTGCATCGCCTTCATCGGCTCTGAAGCCATAAACGATAATGTGAGCACGTTCCCTGCCTTTTTCAGAGCAAGTAACAATGGGAGTTTTTGCGGCAATAGCAGGATGGGTTGAGAGAATTAGGCGTTTTAAAACGGTGGTTGCGGTTCTTTCAAGAAATCGCTGTTTTTGGGTAAAACCTTCAAAAGCAGCTTGAATATCTGGATGGGCCAGATTGACCCAATAACCCATGTTGCTATGCACTGGTAAAAAGTGCCACGCACCTTTAACCTCTACGGTTTTTTCTCCAGCAATTTCCTTTTTTTGGCTTTGCTTATTCCATGTAGTTGAATAGGCAATAAACTCTTTCGGTTTTTCGTTCTGAATTCCTAAAGTCGCAATGGTTGGGTCATACTTTAGCTTTGCTTGGACTTCTTGCACCAGCAAGGTGTTTAGGTTTACAAATACTGTCTGATCGACTATGGCCAAACTTCCTGTTGGGTTATAGCCAATGCCGATACCACGGATAAAAATGGATACAAGAGCGCCATTTTGGTCTTTTTCAAAATAAGGGTTGCCAACCTCTTTACCACCCTCAATAGTGACTGTTTTTGGTCTTATAACTTCAATGCCAGCATATTGATTAGCTTTGTCGAAGCCTTGGGCACAGATCATTGGCTTGTTCATAATGAAGCAGAATTGGTCTGGGTAGGTAAGCTCTACCTTGGCCCTGAAACCACGCTTTTTTTCTGGCCCTTCTGTTATCCAGAACATAGAGCCGTCTCCAAGGCGGGCCATATCTTTCTTTTGGATGGCCTCAAGTTGCATTTGTATTTGTTTTAACTGTTGAACGGGACCTAAGTTGTTAGTCATTTTTCTCACTCCTTATGCGATTTGTGATACTAGTCAGCGGTTTCAGCGGATATGGAAGCCTCGAAGGCTTCAAAAGCTTCAAAAGCTTCAACAACAATCTTTTAAGCTCTACCATATACTTATTCATTTTTACTTAGTGCTGGCTGACATCGAGGCTTCAAAGGCTTCAACATCTTTAATGTTCCAGGCTCGTATTCTTTCTCCGAGTCGAAACCCCGGAGGGAACTTGCCTTCTTGTATGAGTCTCCACAGGGTCGTTCTGCCTATTGATAGGCGCTCGCATATTTCCTTAGAACGGAGGAATCCTTCAGTTTTTGTTGCCATTGTTTTGCTCCTTTGTTTATTCGTCTCGAAGAAGAACTATATGCATTTCAGAAATTAAGCGGGCCAGCAATCTGAGAGCCATTTTTCTGCGATTGCGCGCTTTACGATTTTTCATGATCAGCTCCTTTTGTTAAGAGAAAGCCGCCAAAGTTTCTGCTGTTACTCAGAAACCTCAACGGCTTTCAAAACAGGTGACAAGCACCTGCTCTTGTGCTAAACTAAAATAGACGTAGTAACAGTTACGTCTAGGGTGTCTCTGCTTATCTTGCCGGACTTGGAGAGACACCCGCCCTAAACCCCGATATTGGGGATTGCGAAAGAAGCCACGAAAGGATTTGTATGATAACCCTCACTTGGACATCTGATAAATATTTTGGCAAGTCACTTAAGTTTGCCCTGTATAAAAAGACAGATGCAGAAAGACTACATTGTGCAGGCATTTACATGTTTATAAAATATGAACCTATTAACGTCTTTTACGTTGGTCAAACAGAGTGCTTTTCTGACCGTCTTTCTAATCACGAAAGATGGAGTGAAGCCGTTAAATTCGGTGCAAATTACATAGCTGTTGCTGAAGAAAGAAATGAAACATTACGTTTGAACTTAGAAAAAATAATGATTAACGAGCTTCAACCACCATTAAATGAACAATTTAAGTAAGTCGGTTGTAATATTCGTGGCGTTTTGCAACTTCTTGGGGATTGAAATCATAGGGCATGATAGCAACCTGCACTTTGGCGTATTCTAATAGGTCTTTGCAAACGTCAACCGGAAGTCCTCTTAGTATTTCGAGGATTAAGCGTAGTTCTCTGTCAGGTATAACTTTGAGCGCCATTTTCTTTTTCCTTTCTCCCCGATATTGGGGATTGAGAAACGTTTTGGGTTTCGCGGTGTTTCGTTCATGTTATTATTGTATAAGAAATCGTAAACAAATGTCAAGAGAAATTTACTATTTTCATACAAGGAGTTTTTTTTATGTTCAAAGATGTTCTTTCTAACCTGCTCGCTGACGCAAAAAATAAAAACGTGCCCGCTGCTAAAATCGCAGAAAACTTAGGGGTTGCTAGATCCATGTTAACTCATTGGAAAACAGGCAGAAGTTTCCCTACCGAGGCTGACCTTAAAAAACTCGCTTCCTACTTCAACGTTTCCGTTGATTATTTACTTAAAGACGATTTACCCGGAGCCATAATTTTAGACGAGCCCCACATTTTACCTGTTTATTCTTCAATCCGAGCAGGGAACGGCGATACCGGCATAACAGACGGAGAAAAAGAGGGCAGCATATTTATAAGCGACGAATACGCCAAAATGAAGGTTTTTGCAATGCGCGTGTCAGGCGATTCTATGATGAACGAATTGTTTGATGGCGAGATCGCGATTTTTAAACCTATAAACGGAGACCCGATCCGAAATAAAGACATTTACGCAATAGAAGTGGAAAGCTGGGGCCAATGGGTGATTAAATTTATCCATCACGATTCTTCTGGAACAGTTCAACTAATAAGCGCCAACAAACAATACCCGGTTAAAGAAATTAACCCGGCTGTTCAAAATGTAATTTTGCGCGGCAAACTCATAGAGAGCAGGAGAATAAGAAAATAACACCGCCGTTGTTATCAGATTATAATAAATTGACGATAAACATAATGGGCCTTTATAATTGTTCTGGGAGATTTAACAATGCAAAATAATTTGCAAGATAATGAAAAAAGCATGTGGTTTGACAACTTTTACGCTGTCCCGACGATTGGAATACAATACGAATCAAATAGAAGTGATATTTTCACAATTCAAAAAACCGCTTTTAGTTACGATGAAACCTATAAGGTTGAATGTTCCACTTTTCGGCAGTGTCGCGTTAGCAAAGAAGGTCTTGAAATAGTATTAGAGCCTGGCAACATTATAGCTTCCCATAAGACACATATAGAAATTAAGCCCGATGTTTACGGAAGACCAGTTGTAAAAGAATCAGAGTCAAAAACCTACCTTAGCACTTTAAAATATCTAATTAGCACCTTATATGACTTAATAACAAGACTCTGCGAAATTGATTCCAAAAACAGACATAGGGAAATAACTCAAATCGGAATCGTTTTATCGACACGTATGCAAATAGCTGACGTTCCCCCAGGGATAAGCAGTCTTTTGGAAGCACAAACCCGCATATGGCAGCAAAAATTGCTATCATATGATTTTAGATTGCTCACCGAAATATCTAAAGAGAATGGGATATCAACCCGATGCCATCACATGGCAAAAAAAACTCCCGAGCCTGACGAGGATCTTGACTTCGCTTTGGATTACCAGAGAATATACCGAAGCTCGAATAATCCGAATTTAGGTTCATTCAACAAGATATGTGAGGCGTTTTATCCAGAAGCCGTTTTATATTTTGAATCTTTCGGGAAGAAAGGAATACAAAAATGAGCTGCCAAACTAACTTTGCAACAACTAGCCCGAACATAATAGAGCCAACTGCTCAGAATTACAACCTAGATAAAGGCACTGAACCCCAAGTATGGGAACAGGACATAACTGATTTCACTGAAAATACATGCTCGAATGCTATTCTATCGCACATAAAACCGGGACTTCGCACATTGAAAAATTTTGACAAAGAAAAAATGACTAAATTCTACCAAGCACGGCAGCAACTAATTCTAAAAGAAATTGAAACCTCTCTTACTCCCGAAGAGAATATAGAGCTAACGTATCTGAATTGGCAGATAGACAGATACGAAATGGCAAAATATGCGAACGATTTCAATGCTCTTGAGGACGTTATACGTAAACATACCGACGCGGTAGATGTCATCTTAAAAGCTGCGGGCTTGTCGGCATATGCAAAATAGTTCAATTACAAGATCGCGCCCAATTTCTAAAAAGAAATATACCGATTATAAGCAAGATTTGAGAAAAGATTTCCTTTTTTCATGTGCGTATTGTTCTACTGCGGAAAGAGATCTTCATGCAAAACGTTTTGAAATTGACCATTTTTTACCCCAGAAGTTTTTTCCAATCTTATCAAATCAATATCTTAACTTAGTTTGGTCATGCGAAGAATGTAACAACCTTAAAAGCGACTACTACCCCGGAAAAATTAAAAAAGGTTATGTGTTTTTCCGCCCAGATAGATATAATTTTGAAGATCATTTTGAAATAACCGGGAATACTATTATTGGAAAAACAGAGAAAATCGGCAATTTCACTATAAAAATGCTAAACTTAAACAGCAAACGCCTAAAAACATTACGAGATATAAAAAACTTTCAAACTGATCTAGACCATAAACTTGAATTTGGTATATTTTCTCTTGCAAAAAAATTAAGAAACCCTGATGGGTTAGATAAAGGTTATATATTCAATTTTTTGCAAAGACTAAAAGAACTTAAAAATAATTATGAGTTGGCGATCAAAGAACTGGCTTATGACGAATGTTCTGCTTATGAGTTAGACGAAGACCCAGAAAAGTTAGAATCAGCTAAAGAGCGTCGTGAATACGCATCAAATATTTTACAATAAGTTTACACTGATCAAATTACTGTATCCAAAAACATACCTTGTTACTTTAATAAATAAGTTATATTTATTTTTTATTCAATCTATCTAAATAATCGGCCCAGGCTTGCATCATCTCTCGTCTTTGTTCTAGGTGTTTTGTTCGGTTATAGGCACGACCTAACGGATCACGAACGACATGAGCAAGCTGTTGTTCGATTATATGTGGCGGATAGCCCAAAACTTCGTCAAGCAGAGTTCTTGCAGTTGCTCTCCAACCGTGCCCGGTAACTTCTTCAGTTGTTAAGCCCATTCTTCTATATGCTGCCAATATCGCGTTATTACTCATTGCCCTGCCACGATTCACGCCCGGAA
>JAQVCG010000007.1:0-3796 GCA_028689875.1 Candidatus Rifleibacteriota bacterium
TTAATCAAATGAATCTGTCTCTGCAAAAACTGACTGCATCTTGCCATTTCTTCCATTTTGGGATCCCGATTATTCGGCGGACGACATTTCACAATGTTACAAATATAAACCTCATCCCGCTTAAAACCGGCTGCTGCCAGAATTTTATCTAAATGCTGACCGGCCTTTCCTACAAATGGGATGCCCGTTTCATCTTCATCGGCACCGGGCCCCTCACCAATCAACATCAGCTTAGCAAACGAGCTTCCTGCCCCAGGCACCGTTTTTTTGCGTGTTTTGCACAAATCACAGCCCTCACACTTCGCAATGTCGGCAGCAACTTTTTCTAATGTGTCACCTTCTATTGGCTTAAAATCGCCCCAGAGCTGAACTTTACATTTCTCCACCTTCGGCTCTTCACTCGGCGCACACAAAACCTGAGGCATATCGCCCGGCAAAACCTCGCTAGGCAACTCAAAACCCTCGCGGCACTCAATCTGCGTAATCTCGCGGTCATAAATATCCGAAAAACCGGGTTCAGAAAGCAAAGAAACGATATCAACCGCCTCTATCAAGCTCTCCTCACTGTCTTCCTGAACTTTCTTTGCCTTCGCCATACCTACTGCTTCTTATCAACCCTGTAAGCCTTTGTAACACCCGTCAAACGCAAAATGAGTCGCAAAAGCTCATTCAATATATCTGAGTTTCCAACCTCAATCGTAAACTCCAAAATTCCTGTCCGTTCCTTTGTTGTCTTTGCTGAAGCCGAAATTATATTCAGTCCCTGATTCGCAATTACGCTCGTCACCGAGTTCAACATACCTCGCCGATCTGTAGTCTCAACGCGAATCTTTACCGTATAACTGCCCGCGCCTAAAATCTCATCTGTTATCCCCAAATCCCAGCGCACATCAATAATGCGATTCTCTGTGTCAGACGTCAAACTCTTAGCATTCGGGCAATCCTTTTTGTGCACGGTTACCCCACGCCCGCGTGTAATATATCCGATTATATCGTCGCCCGGGATAGGGTTACAACACCGAGACACCTTTATTAACGCCCCTTCTAACCCGCCAACAATAATTCGCGGACCCTTCTGACTCTTACGTTTCTTTTGCTTTTCACTGCGGCTCTTCTTAGCCTCAATCTGCCTTTGTTGAGTTTTTAAGAGTAAGTCGGGAAATAGCTTACCGATTATCTGCTGAGCCTTTACTTCTCCTGCCCCTATGCCGGCGTATACTTCATCGAGAGAAGGAAAACCAAATTCTTTGACCTTGCTGTTAAACGCAGGTGTTCCAAATGTTTTTTCGGTTTCACGATCGCCACCTAGCCGCTGAAATGCGTCTAAGAACTCACGCTCACCGCTTAAAATATACTCGTCTCTAAATTCCTTCTTGAGCCAGGTGCGTATTTTTCTTTTAGCATTGGCACTGCCTACAATCTTTAACCAATCGCGACTGGGCCCTTTTTGTGACTTACTGATTAAAATAGAAACAATGTCGCCATTTCTTAAACGGTATTCCAATGGAACAATATGTCCGTTAATTTTGGCCCCCACGCACCTATGGCCGACATCAGTATGTATGGTGTATGCAAAATCAATTGGGGTGCTGTCCTTAGGAAGCTCAACAACCTCACCCTTTGGAGTAAAAACGTAAACGTGGTATTGAAATAAATCAACCTTTACCGTTTCCATTAGCTCTGACGCGTCATTTACTTCTTGGCACCATTCAATAAGGTTGCGAAGCCACGAAAGTTTTTCTTTGTAATCGGGAGCATTACCGTTGCTGCTGCCGCCGCGTTCTTTGTAGTCCCAATGCGCGGCGATGCCCTCTTCAGCAACTCGATGCATCTCGTGAGTTCGTATCTGAACTTCTAACGGCTTTCCGTCATAAATAACAGAAGTGTGCAAAGATTGATACATATTAGGTTTAGGAACAGCAATATAATCTTTAAACCTGCCGGGAATAGGCCGCCAATATTTATGAACCATGCCTAATGCAGCATAGCAATCTTTTACTGAGTCGGTTAATATACGTATTCCCAAAAAATCATACAAAGTATCAATACCGCTATTGTATTTGATAGTCTTGTTATATATAGAATATGCTTGCTTTGGCCGGCCACTCAAGGAAGCCGGAACATTAAATTCTTTTAAATGTTCTGCTATTTCATCTAAAGCCTTTTTAATTATCTTATCCCCTTCAATACCGGACGACTCAAGATAATCATTTATCTCTTTCGCTTTTTCGGGCATAAGATACTTAAAAGATGTTTCTTCCAACTCTGACTTTATTTTGTTAATACCAAGTCTGTGAGCTAAAGGCGCATATATTTCAAGAGTCTCTTTTGCAATGTATTTTTGCTTTACGGGAGGCAAATAATTTAAAGTGCGTATATTGTGAAGTCTGTCTGCCAGTTTGATCAAAATTACTCTGACATCATTTGTCATTGCCAAAAGCATCTTGCGAAAGCTTGCTGCCTGAGCCGCCGAAGGAGAACTAAAAAAGACTTTGTTTAACTTTGTTACACCACCGACTAACTGAGCCATAACCGGCCCAAACATTTCTTCAATGTTCTCTATGTTTATGTCGGTATCCTCGACAACATCGTGTAATAGAGCCGCACACACAGAAGTCGAATCAAGTCGAAGCTCTGAGGCAACAACCAATGCAACAGCTTCAGGGTGCAAAAAATAAGGCTCGCCGGAAGCACGAAACTGATTCTTATGCGCTTCTTGAGCAACATTATAAGCTCTCGAAATTTGATCAAAATCCGCATCTGGATTATAAGATTTTATAGCACTGAAAATATCTTCAAGCGAAATAATCAATCACCTGCCGTTTAAGAAATCGTTTTAAAACTATTTATAGCTTCATCTAAACTTGATAATACCACAAAATGATTTGTAAATTGTGTTATCAAAAATACACGCCGCATCTTTTCTGATAAATTGATAAGTCTGAGATCCCCACCCTTTGACCTGGTTATTTTTAACCCATGGACAAGAACGCCCATACCCGCACTGCTCATATACTTCAAACCTAACAGGTTAATTACCAGATTGCTCTTGCTTTCGGTTATCTTGTCAATTGTATCTCTTAATTCATCTGAATTCTCAAAAGTTATCTCACCAATAACGTCTACCAACGCAACATCGTTATCACAATTTGTTGTCTTTATTTCCAGCATAAACACTCCATTTTACATACTTTTAAATCAGTCGGAAATTAGATTTTCGTTCACGTCACCCACTTCAGTCTCACTCATACGCAATTTATAACTCAAAGCCTCAAGTTCAGTTGTGAAATCAACATTTTGAACACATATATCATCAGTTGATATAAGCTTGAATGGAGCAAAATTCAAAACTGCCTTTACACCTGATTTTTTTATTTTTTCAAAAACACTCTTTACAGACGATACCGGTACACAAACCACCAATATTTCTATTTTTCTTTCACTGACAATTTTTTCTAATTCATCAATAGGCTCAATAACACCAATTCCGGGAAGCTCTGAACCAATAGAATTTGGGTTGCTGTCAAATAAAGCATAAACCTTAAAATTACGCTTCTCAAAACCTGCATACATAGCCAAAGCAGTTCCTAAACGCCCTGCTGCACCAATTATCCCAATTTTTCTTATGGTCTTTAGACCCAAAATTTTTACGATATGATCTCGCAGTTTCTTGACAGAATAGCCAACGCCACGCCTGCCAAGTTCACCGAGATAAGTCAAATCCTTGCGCACTTGCGCAGAATTAAGACCTAATTTTGTAGCTAAATCATTCGAGGACACAAGCTTTATGCCATCG
>JAQVCG010000007.1:3896-48967 GCA_028689875.1 Candidatus Rifleibacteriota bacterium
ACAGAAAGTATTTCGCCTTCATCCATACCTTTGCTCATCAACATTACAGTGTTACCGGTCTCTAAATCACCGTTCATCAAAGAATAATGAATGGGCGAAGGACCGCGATAAGTAGGCAATATAGATGCATGCAAATTTACAGGAGCAATCTTAGGTATGTTTAAAACTTCTTGAGGCAAAATTAAACCGTAAGCTACAACAACCAAATAATCAGGCTTAAAAGCTTTTAAAGCATCAATTTCTTCAGGCTGTTTTCTGAAACTTACGGGAGTTCGAACCTCAAAACCATGTTGAAGTGCAAACTCTTTTATGGGAGTCGGAGTTAAAGTCTTACCGCGTCCCTTAGGTCTATCAGGCATGCAATAAACTGCAACCACCTCAAAATCTGGGTCTGTTGCCAAAGTGCAGAGGCTCGGAACCGCAAAATCCGGGCAACCCATAAAAACAACTCTATAAGGAGATTTCGTCATATTATTCTATATCTTCGTCTTCGTCTTCTTCATCATACAACGTTTCGCCGTTTTTTATAGCTTCAAGTTCATTCTTAATCTGAATCTTTCTGGCTTTAGATATTCGATCAACAAACACGATTCCATCTAAATGATCTAGTTCGTGTTGTATTGCTCGTGCTAATAGTCCCTCGGCCTCAATTTCATACGTATCGCCATCCAAGTCAGTATATTCAGCTGTAACTTTTAAAGCACGCTCAACCTTTTCACTTAAACCCGGAAAAGACAAACAACCTTCTAAACAGGTTTCCTTACCTGATTTTTTGATTATTTCAGGGTTAATCATAACAATCGGATCATCACCAATATCAATAACAACCAATCTGATATTTTTGCCCACCTGAGGGCCTGCTAAGCCAACCCCCTTAGCTTCGTACATTGTTTCAAACATGTCCTCAACCAATTGCTTGATTTCTTCAGTTATTTCGGTAATAGGTTCACAGGGTATTCTAAGCTCTGGTTCACCATAATGTAATACTCTATATTTCATTTTGCCCCCATACAATCTTGTGTAAAATTAACTTTATATCTCTGCATTATAGCACACTATAAAGTTTGTGAAAAATAAAATTTTTCATCCTTAAAAACACTCTGAATTAAATCACAAAAAATGGATTTATATCTACTGCCAATCTTACGTCGCCGGGCTTCTTTGTTTTTCTGACTGATTCGCTCACAGTATTTGTCAACAAATCTAAGTCAGACATTTTAAGCATAAGCTGAAATCTGTATCGGTTATTGATTTTTTCAATGCTGGCCGGTGCCGGGCCAAAAACTTCATATTTTATACCAAACTCTTGTTCGTTGTTTTTCAAAAATTCTGCAATATTCACACGTAGATCACGCGCACATTTTTCTGTTTTAATAGCATCAGTTCCGGATATAATAAAATAAGCTAATTCGATAAACGGAGGAAAAACCGCCGCTTTTCTAAACTCGCATTCCTTTTTGAAAAAACCTGCGTAATCTTCTGTTAAAGCATAAGTTATTGAATGGTGGTCAGGACTGTAGGTCTGAAGAATTACATCACCGGGACAATCGCCTCTGCCCGCACGGCCTGATACCTGCGCTAATAAAGAAAAATTGCGTTCTGAAGCTCTAAAATCAGGAACCCGCAGTAAACTATCAGCTGCAAGAATGCCAACCAAAGTAACATCAGGAAAATCAAGCCCCTTAGCAACCATCTGTGTACCAATCAATATATCAATTTCATGATTACCGAAACGGTCTAAAATGTCTTCCATACTGCCTTTTGTTGTTACACAATCTGAGTCCAGACGCTGAATTCGCGCATTTGGGAAATACCGCCGCGCCTCAGCTTCCACACGCTGAGTGCCTGCACCAAAAAATTTAATCGACTTGCTGCCGCATTTAGGACACAAAGTAGGCACATTTTGAAGCTGGCCGCAATAATGACAGCGCATTACCTTGCTCTTATCATGAAAAACCAATGAAACTTTGCACTGTGAACAAGAAATAGCTTCTCCGCACTCTCTGCAAAATACAAAGCTGGAAAAACCTCGCCTGTTTAAAAACAAAATAACCTGTTTCTTGTTCGCTAACGTAGCTTTCACCGAACTACACAAAGCCTCTGAAAATATTGAGCGGTTCTTTTTTGTTACAAGCTCATTGCGCATGTCAACAACCTTAACACGAGGCGGTTGCCGATTGCTTACACGGCTGTTTATTTCAACTAACTCATACTTATTATTCAAACAATTCTGAAACGAATCAACAGTAGGAGTCGCAGAACCCATTACAAGCAAAGCATTCTCAATTTCACACCTTGCCAAAGCGACTTCTCGGGCATGATATCTGGGCGATTCGCCCTGCTTAAAAGAAGGCTCGCCCTCTTCGTCTAATATTATGGTACCCAACTTTGGCAAAGGAGCAAAAACTGCCGATCTGGCACCAACAACAACGGGCAACATTCCCCTTCTGATACGTTCCCATTGGTCAAAACGCTCGCCATCAGAAAGCTTGCTGTGCAAAACGGCAACCTTTTCTCCAAACCGGTCTGTAAAACGCTTAAGCATCTGAGGAGTTAGAGATATTTCAGGAACAAGAATAATAGCAGTTAAACCACGGGCCAATATTTCAGCAACCCAGCGCAAATAGATTTCAGTCTTACCGGAACAAGTAACACCCCTTATTAAAACCGGTTTTTTGTCGTTTCCAAAAGAATGTTTTATTATTTCAAGGGCCCGAACTTGATCAGAAGAGAGTTCAGGAGGCAGAACAACTTCTCGTTTGTAATAATCTTCTCTGCCGATTTGGCGCAAAACACGCTCTTCAACCTCAATAACATAACCTTTTTTCTTTAGTTGGTTTATCGGAGCCAAACTGGTATTTGCTTTCTTTGCCAAAAACGAAGCGGTCGGAGCAGTTGAAAAGGTCATTAATGCTTCCATTACCTGACGCTCCTTTAAGGTCATACGGTCAAGTAAAAACTCAACGTCATCGGCAGGACGCAAAACTTTAATAAACTTGGGGCCCTGTTGCTCTGTTATGCTGTAAATTACCTCTAAATCACCGGAATCTATGTGTTTCTTAATTTGCGACAAAGACAAACCGAACTTTTCGGTAAAACTACTGAATAAAACGCCGGGATTGTTAATTAACCAGTCTAATGCCTCACTACCATCACTTTTATTGCATAATACGCACTTTTTAATTTTTTGTTTTATGCCGGCAGGAAGCATACAATGCAGTATTTCGCCCATTGTACAAACACAGTCTTTAGACACTTTTTCGGCTAAGCGAAACATATTTAAAGATATGAGAGGCTCCGAATCAAGAACATCAAGCACAGGAGAAGTCTTAAAAGAAGGGGCATTTTCGTGTAAAGCCACCACATAACCAATAACCTTGCGATTAATTATGTTCACCAACACGCGTGAACCTAACATCAAAACACCCATTTCAGGGGGAACATGATAGGTTAGCACACCATCATTTATAGGTATGGTTAATGATACATCTGCATATAATTGCATTTTATGCGGACTCGCTTAATCTCGATAATTCAGTTACAAGAAAAGATGCAAAGCGTTTAAAACAAGACTGCCCAATAACTCCGGGCATTAACCTGGTTTCTTCACCAAATCTCACTACAAGACCATTTTTGCAGTATTCTGCCTGAAACTCATTTTGGTTTTTCAATATAACAGAAAAACTATTTTCTGATAAAGCCCTAATGCAAAAATCAGCATCTGACGGCCTTATAACAGAACACATGAAAAGGTCTTCAAATGATTCGCTTAAAATCTTTTTAAAAACAATATTATCTTCAATATAATATGAATAGTGTCTCAGCAAGGCTTTTGCCGAGACATTAGAAACCGCCTGCGAAAAAACTTTTAAAAAAATGTCACGATTTTTTAATATGTCTCGAGACAAAGTGTAATGGCTTAAATCAATGCCATCGGTATCAAAATCTTGCTCAAATAACCAATAAGTCTTGTCTGTTCGAGACTTCAAAAATGACAAAACCTTATTCTCCGGTTCTGGCAAACAATAATCAAGAATTTCAGCCCTATCGGGATTAACAAAAATGCCAAAACCAAAATTTATCTTCGAAGACTTTAACCATTTGGCATTATCAAAATTGGCATCAGAAATATCCGTTGAATAGGCCGGTTTTATGCCACATAACTCATATATAGCCTTTTCACTCACCCATTCAGATGCGCCATCTAAAAATACCGGACACACCTTAAAACCAGCATGCAAAAAGAGCATTGCCGACCAAATTGCGTCTGCACCGGCAATGCCCTTACCAAATGCTAAAAAAACACTAACTTTATTATTTTTCTTTGTCCTGGATTTCAACGTCTAAAGCACCCGATGCTATTTCTTCCATAGCAATCTTCACGAAATTTTCATCATATTCATCAATCAAGCGTCTTTTGCCTTCTACTAGCATTTTAACGCGATTTGAAATGGCCATAACGGCATCATATTTGTTGGGAATCTTTTTAATAATCTCGGTTCTTGATCGGAATTTCATTCTTCGGCCTCCGTGGTTTCAAGTTCTAAATCGTCCATATCTTCGTCATGGCTTTCACCCATGTCTTGTCCTGATTTTTTACCCATAAGTCTTAATGCTGCTGTTTCCGGGTTAATAGCCGAAAGCACAACATGATTTGAATCTGTTACAATAATAGCCCTGGTTTTACGCCCATAAGTGGCATCAATAAGTTTGCCCTGCTCACGAGCATCTTCTTTTAATCGTTTTATAGGAGCAGAAACAGGACTTACAATGGCAACTATGCGGTTTGCCACTACTACATTTCCGAAACCAATATTAAGTAAAACAGATTTCATCAGTTATAAACCGCCTCTATTCAATATTTTGAGCCTGTTCACGTATCTTTTCAATTGCGCATTTCATATCAAGAGCCAATTGAGTTATCGCAAAATCGTTGATCTTGCTGCTTAAAGTATTGGCTTCTCTATTCAATTCTTGTACAAGAAAATCGAGTCGACGCCCTGCCGGTTTATCGCTGTTTACGATATTGTCTAACTCTTTCAAATGACTTCGAAGTCTTACAATTTCCTCGCTTACATCACTTCGGTCAACCCAAAGCGCAATTTCAGTGCTCAGCTTAGATTCATCTAAATTTGCCTTTCCGGCCAATTCGGTTATTCGCTCGGTGAATTTAGCACAAAATGTGTTTCTGTATTCAGGAATCAGTAATTCTGCTTTAGAAAGCGATTCACTTAAGCTATTGCTGTTAGCACAAATATCTTTTGCCAAATTTTCCCCTTCACGAGCTCTTGAAGCAATAAAAGCATCAACTGCCTCTGCTAAAACAGGCTCTATTCTTTGCCACAATTTTTCGGTATCTAGTTCTTTCGAATCAACTTTCATTACCCCGGGTAAAGAAAGTAACCCGTCAAAGCCTGTAACAAGCTCTTTGCCGGTATCTCTTGATATTTCATCATTCAAAGCAATGAGCTTTTTCAATAAAGGCTTATTTATAATAACATCTTGATCAGGGTTATAATCTGCAACATCAAGGTTCAAGTGTACCTTGCCGCGCGAAATTCGCCCGGTCAAATATTGCCGAATCAATCCATCAGCCCAATTGTAACCATATGGCAGATGAAGATCAATTTGCAGAAAACGATTATTAACAGACTTAAGCTCGACGCTTACACGTCCGGCCTCGTCTGTTAAGGATGCACGTCCAAAACCTGTTAAACTTGAAATCATGCCGTAAATTATAAACAAATAAAGTTAAAAAAGCAATATATATATTTATATTCGCTTATTTAGTTTTTAAAGTATAACTCTTGTCCCAATTTTCTGGCGGCGGCTTTAAAAGATACTCTTGACTACGCATAATATACAATTTTGCCGGATCATCATCAGGCATCAGCTTTAATACAGACTTAAACACATTTATAGCACTCTCAAAATCTTTCGCAAAATATAAATCAAGTCCGTTCTTATACAATATTTCCGCTTCCCGCCACTCTTTTGTATCATCTTTTCTGTAGCCTCTAACTTCAAAAACCTCTACAGGAGTGTTTTTACCCTTAACAATTAAATAGTCAAGAAAACGTGTACTGATCTTTCGAGAATCAATTTGCCGGTGTACAGAATCTGAAATCATGATATATGTGCCATAATTTTTATTTGCTCCCTCTAAACGAGAAGCTAAATTTACTCCATCGCCAAGACAAGTAAAATTCATCTGAATGTCGCTGCCGACAAAACCAACCATACAAAACGCCGAGTTGATACCGGCTCTTACTCTAACGCTCGGGAAACCTTGTTTAATCCAATTTTCTCTCAGTTCTGCAAGCTTAATCTGCATTGCAATCGCACATTCCACGGCTAACTGAGCGTGGTTTACCTGCTCACGCGGATGGTTCCAAAAGCCCATAATGGCGTCGCCAATATACTTGTCTAAAGTTCCCCCATGCTCAAACAAAATTTTAGTCATTTCCCTGAAATACTCATTCATTAGTTCTGTCAAATCCTCAGGAGACAATTTTTCAGAAATAGAAGTAAATCCCGCTAGATCAGTAAAAATTACCGTAAGCTCTTTCTTTTCGCTTTTGGTTTTAAGACCGCCGGGTATTTTTAAAATATCATTTACGACTGTCGGCGATATAAAGCGGCCAAAAGTAGCTCTTGTCTCATTTTCTTGCTGTCTGGCAAAAAGCCAAGAGATATACCCTTTAGACAACCCAAAGCTCACTAAAATAAGAAAAGGAAACAAAAATGGAATAGAAACCTGAAGAATAAAACCCCACACTGCAAATATAAATAGAAGTCCGGAACAAATAACAATGCTTATTCCACCAATAATTGCCCTTTTATTTGTATATATTTGGTTCAATATTATTAAAATCGGTACAAGCAACAGAAACTGAATCAATGGCCAAAAATTGCGGCAAGAATCAGGATGAAAGAAAATGGGCCTGATAAAACATTGCCGTCTAAGAGCAGAATATAAATTTGCATGTAAATTTACTCCGGGCAATCGCGTAAAAGACATATCCATAAAATTTATCGGAGTAACAACAAAATCTTGATCGGTCTGAGCGGCACTGCCGAAAAACACTGCATCAGTCTGAATTTGAGAATCTTGCCAAAAAATACGCCTTTTCGAATTCTCTAATAACACAAAATAACTGCCCGTAAATAATTCAATTAAAGAACCGGTGTTACCAACTATCTCCCTAAACTTATCATCAATAAGCCTTACAACATAATCGTCTTTATCTCGGCTCAAAAACTTAACACCGGCAACATGAGAGTTTTCTTTTGTTGGTTCTGGCAAATCATCAATTACAGTTTCATTCCCGGGCATTATTACCGCATCGACTGTATTTTGGCCCTCGCCCGTTGCTAATTTACCCAACAATGCTAATCTGGTATCAAGTGAAGTGGGAAGCCCACCAATTTCAAAGATTTTATTCGAGTATGATATTTGTTCTGTTGCATAAAAACTGGTAACCCACTCATTTGTTTTTGGAACCATTGCTAAGTCAGTTTCTTTTAATACAACACCCAATTCGCCCAGAGCTTCACCTGAAGATACCAAAATAACCTTAGACCCATCATCGTAACGTATGAGTTCGTAATCATCAGAAATTTCGTTAATACCGCTTTGGCCATCTTTTTGAGTTCTAATCAGAATAATCGGCTCTCCGAAGACACAAATATTCTCGGCTGAAGATGCAACTTTTTCTGTATTGACACACACTTTTTCTACAGGTTTTGGAAGCAATACATCTGACATTTCAATAATATCTTCTGAACCAAAATACTTTTTAGTTGAACAACTTATCCAACCATTTGAAGTTCTAACAGTCAGATATAAAAGAAAATCTCCTCCGTAAAGATTCGAAAAACTGTAATTACCTTCCGCATCCGTGATTGCCTTTTGCCAAGTTGCTGCACTTGGCATTAAAAGCAAAGCCTCTGCACCTGAGACTGCACTACCGTCATAATAACTTATTTTTCCCTTAATCTCCTTTTTACCGCTTTTACTCTCAGCCAAAACCGGTAAAGACAAAAAATCACAATCATCGGCAATTTTTAGCTTCATTTTATCGGCAAACAAAGGAGTCAATCTGTCTGCTTCGCTTTCTAAGAGAGTCCCCATTGATTTTGTTACTATACCGTCACCTGAAAAGGGGAAAGATTCCTTTGCAAAATTGAGCCTCAAACAAGGTATTTCGTAACTTCCAATTATTGGAAGAGGTGATTCAGGCATATTTAACCAAGTTGTTGGCGTTTCGATGTAATCAAATGCTTCTGATTCATTAGCATTTATCTCAAGAAGACGTTTAATCAGCTGTATTTCAAGCTTTCGTGTCGCCTTATCAATACCCAAATGCCCTGTTGTTCTATATTTATAAGGACCTTTAGATAAAACTTCTTCTACGAGGTTTTTTGGCGACTCGTTCAAATTTAATACTATTGCACGAATATCTTCCTTCTTATCGGCAATAAGGCTGGTAATCCAACTCGTATAGCCAAGAGTAAGCAAAAATTCGTCACTTTCTGCCGGCAAAAAAGCTAAGGGTACAAATCTAATTGTAGAATCAAAACCTCCCGCCATATTTATTAGACCAGTGGCTGCAGAATAATCAGAAATTTCTGAAAAAAGAGGCAAAGGAGCTTGTGGGCGGCTTGCATTTTCATCAACTATTGTGCGGTTTTCAAAAGTACCGCTTCCACGACTTGTAAAATGCTGAGCAAGAACAGGAAAAGTTATTGAAGCAAGAGACTGAGAAAATCTTCTGTCATCTTCAGCATTTGAGGGCTGATCAAAAATATAGTCAAAAATAACGGTATTTACTTTTGAATTATTTATAAAATCTGCAATAGCTGCGAAATCAGAACGATTAGGATCACGACCAAATCTGCTAAAAAATGTCTGATCTTTATATATAACCGTCACGGGGTGATTAGGCATTTTTAAAGAGCTTACATAGGGTCGAATAATTGGTGAAAAGCTAAATAAGACATCTGTAAAAACCATCTCTCCCCAGGCAACAATATCACGCAATGATGGAATTAGAACTAGTAAAAAAATAAAAAGCGGCAACAAAGCCGCTCTTTTTCCATGCCTCGATATTTTACCCAGTTTTGAAATAAAAGCCATTTTGCAATTTACCAAAGTTTTTTGAACTTATCGCGTATTTTATTTTTCAAACCGGATTTCTCAATTAGATTCTGAGTTGATTTTCGTTGATTTTCCTTATTCTTTTTTGCCGCAGCTTTCTCACCGCTTTTAATCTTTTCGGCTATCTGAAATGAATATGCAGATATTTCTTTAGATATGGCTCCGGCAGGAGCAACACCAAGATTTGCCTTTCCGGTGCTTTGATTATAAATAAAAGCAGAGAAACCATCAGTAATCTCAAAGCAATCAGTATTTCCTGGAATTCTCCCATACAATTTTCCTTTTAAAACCTTAAAAGTGGTTACAATTAAGTCATTTGACTGATAATGACTTGAAAGGAATTCTATATCTGTAGTTTTGCCCTTGTAACGGCAAACCTTAAACTGGCCTGCACCTTGCGAAATCTGAACCCCTTCGCCTGTCGGGACTAATAAGGCTTTTGAACTTCCATCCCAAGCTTTACAGGCTGCAAACACTTTATTATTTAAATACAGTTCTGTTATTTTTCTGTCAGTTATCATTGTTTCAGAATATAGTGGAGTATATTCCGAAAAATCAACATTATAGCGCTCTTTTTTGAGAAAGCCCTCACCAATATCCACTGCATCACCCACACTTAAGTCGCCATTCTTCAGCAAATTTGTGTTTCTAAATTCGAGAACCTTTTTTGAAAAACTATTGCCCGAAGCATTTTTTTCTTTAAGCTTAGATAATTCATCTGAGCTACTGAATCCGGTATATTCACTAAACTCATTTATAGACCTTGAGTCAATATTAAGCAACTCAACAGCTTTATCACCGTATGTAGAAATTAAATTGTCTGATGAAATTTTTTCTACTGCACCAAAAACGTCATCCGCACTATTAATCTTTCCAAAAGGTGAAAATGCGATGATCGACTCACCCTTATTAAGCCTCTTTTTAAGCCCGGTAGCTCGATGAGTGAGCTCGACCTCTCCTTCGTAAACTTTCACGCCGGTCGCGCCCGGAACAAGAGTACCAAGCTGCAAAATTGGAGTTTCAAAAAGCGTAGAAAAATTATCAAGTATTTCAACCTCGAACATCGTGCCCTTAACACCGGCAATTACATCAGCTGTCTGAACCTGAAAATTACTTCCCGAAACAACTTTAAACAATAGCTTTCCCTGCTGGGCCTTTAATTCTTGAATTTTTGTCATATCAAGCGTAAGAGGGACTTCAAAAATACTATGCTCGTTGACGACCATAATACAAGTGTTTTTTAAGGCCATTTCTGCAAAACTATTTTGATAAGTTCTGACCGCATCACCACCGTCAAGGCGCTTTAAATTCCCTGAAAGTTTTAGGTTTTTATGAAGAGTTTTAAACATAGAACTCGCGCCCTTTTTTACCTCAACACGACCTTCTGCCCCAATTATTTCTGTCGAAGATAAATCAATAGCTTCAACAGAATGACAAGAAGCAACAAAAACAGCAAAAAACATAAATATAATCAAACTTGTTCTATTTCTTTTATTCATATAAATCATTTAAACATCAAATTCCTGAATTATATACTTCTTCATCTTCATACAAAGTAACCGCATCAGGCTGGTTTCTGCTAAGAATATCAAGATACATATTAGCAATATCAATCATCAAAAATACGCTTTCCCTGTTTTGTGAAACAAAAGGAGTTCCTTGCGCTTCATACATTTTTTGGATTTTAATATCATAATCATTAATCTTTGCCATATTTTCTTTTATTTCGTTGTAATAGCTTTTAAGAATTTTCAACTTTTCTTTTGTATTTTTAACCGCTATATCAACATCAATAGCGTGTCTGGCGAGGATTTTTTTGTTCGCTTCTTCAAAATTATTCTCAGGAAGATTATCAACAGATGAGTAGCGAGTATCCGTATCGTCAGAAAAAGACTGCTTGTTTTCAATTTCCATATATTGAGCATTATATTTGTTCTTCATGATATTCATTGTTGCAGCATACATAGAAACATCTGCACCGGCTGCTATAGCTTCAGAGCGTTTTTCAGATTCTTTAATTTGCTCGTCACTCATTCCACCGTTACTCAAATCACCCCAAAAGCCCTGCTTTTGCATGTTTTTAGACTGAGCATCATCAATTTTATTTGCCATTTTCATTGCTAGCGCCAACTGACCGGCCGCATCACCGGAGTTTTGCAAAGCTTCTAAGGCTTTTACATCATCCATGGAAATTCCCATCTTAGAAAGTTGCTGCTGTGTTACCTCGTCTTTACGTTCCTCACTTAACCCCTCTTCAATTTCTTTATCCGTAAGACCGTATTCTTCTTTAACGTCGTTTTTAAATTTTTTCTCTACAACCGATGCAGAATCCTCTATCCTTTTCTCAAACGGTCTTATAATTGTATTTTCAATGGCTGCGATTAGCTTATCAAAACTACCTGTTCCGTTCCTGGCGGAATAAATCTCACTATCACTCGGAAAAGGCGGCAACTTTTCAAACATTTCCTTAGCTGTTTGTCCATAAACAGTGGAAACCAGAAGATAAAGCACAATAAAAACCAAACTTATTTTTCGCATATAACACACACCCACAAATATTAAAATGTTGGGGCAATTATACACCTGAAATCTAAAAAACAAAATACTATTATTTATCCTTATTAAAAGTAAAAAAAGGCAGAAACCATAGGTTTCTGCCTTCAAAAAACTAGTTTAAATTACAAAGTCTTTTTCCATAAACCATGAATATTGCAATATTCATAAGCTTCGATAACTTTTTCATCTGCTTCTAAGAAGAAAACTGTCTGAGGCTTGTCACCGGGATTAAGTTGTTTTCTTTGGCGCCCTTTGCTGGTTACAAGGCAAATCCAAGGGATGAAATGTTCGGGAACCATAGGATGAGCTACGCTGCCAACTTCAACAACAACTTTATTGCCTTCAACCTTTATAACGGGAACGTGTTTTTCAGTTGCACCGTCACTGGTGTTAGCCTGCATTTCACTCATTTTTTCACCACAGCATACAATGGGAACACCTGAGCTGTGAATCATACCGATAATATTACCACAATGTTTGCATACAAAAAATTTTTGTTCCATCTTAAATTCCTCCGTTTTTAGATTTATAATTATTAATTAAAACGCGCCTAGCAGGATTTGAACCTGCGACCCCAGGATTAGGAATCCTGTGCTCTATCCAACTGAGCTATAGGCGCATCTATTAATTATCTTGCATGATACATGCATTTTCTGGCAAAATCAAGTTGTTAAACTATATTTTTGGAGAAGAAATTTGAAACACAAATTTAAAAACATAATTTTATTGTTTTTGTTAATTATCACAGCATCAACATTATACGCTGAAAACACGGGCAAAATAATTAATAATAAATGTCGCGCAAACCTAAAGTTGCTAAATGAAAGCACACAAAAAATCCTTGAAAAGCACCACTACGACCTGCCACCTTGGAGACCCCTAGAAGTTTTTTATAAAGAAACAAAGCTTTTCGAAACTCTCGATAAACTACCAACCCCGCCAACTCTTGATTGCAAATATTACTTAGTAAGCATGGGGGCAAAAGACTATCAGTGGTGCTGCGAATTGCACGGAGTAATTGAAGGTGATAAAACAGTAAGCTTTAAATATCATGAACACGCCATGATGGGAAAAATTAACTCTAAATATGAACAGATACCGGAATACAGTACAGCAGTCAAAAGCATGCTGCACTGGACAAACTACAGACAAACATTCTCAGAACTGTTAATATACAACTTCAACATGAATCCGATATCAACAATACTATTTGGTATATTTGGGCTAATAATAATTTATGTTATCTATAGAGCAATTTATTAATCTTCTGTAAGAGGCAGACCCAGCTCATCAGAGAACTGTTTTAACATTGTATCTATCCAATAACCGGAATAACCTAATTTCTTAGCCTTAAGAAGGTTCAAGATGGCTTTACCCTTTTGTTCTCGCTGTGACCAAGCCATAGCAAGCACAACGTAAGCCCAGCCAGACTTGTGATTGTATCCCTCAAGATATGAAATGGTTTTGCGAGGTTCGTGCAATGCAAGATGCAATGTTGCTAAATCACAAATCAAAAACTCATTTGTTGGATTAAGAGATAAAGCCAAAGTTAATTCTTCGTATGCATCTAAAAAAGCACCGCGACCGGCTAATATAAGACCTAAAGAACGATGAGCATCTGAATCTTCGGGGTTCTTGGCAATAGCATCACGAGCTCGTTGCTCTGCAAAATCAAAATCATGTTGTGTGCTTTCACCTAATAATGACAAATAAAAATATATACGTCCTAGCTCAAGGTAAGCATGACTGCTATTATCATCTAAAGTCGCTGACTTTTTATAGTGTTCCCATGCGCGCCTGAGCATTTCGGCATTACCTAACCGCATACCTTCATCAATCATTTGAGCCGGAACACCTAAAGGCACTCCACCTTCAACCACAGTAATAGGCATCGAATAAGCACTTGCACGATTAGATAAAAAGCAAAAAGTTAATAAAATAAAAATCCCGAAAATAACGGGCATGCAAAATCTTTTTAACATACCTTAAACCTCCCAATTAACTATTTACTTATTATCTATCATGTAATCTTTGCAAAATCTATATATTTGTTATACTCTGTAGCATAAACTGTTTATTTGGATCATTATGGGAAAGAATACAAAACATTTCTGCAAAGCTTTCACATTAGTGGAAATCTTGATTGTTATAGTTTTGGCTGGCATGGTAGCTATGCCATTTACGAATATGTTCATATTCGGAGTCAGGGGCAGCAATGACAACGCTGAACAAGTAATTGGCTTTAATCTTGCCCGTGAAAAAATCGAAGAAATTAAAGGCCTCCCATTTGAACAAATTAAGTCTGACTATGAAAACTTCAGAGACGTATTCCAAGACAGATATAAATACGACGAAGCATACTTCAACGAAGAATCATTCGAAAAATATTTCTCAGACGTATTCACTGAATCAATGCTCGCCGACAGCGAATACAAAACAAGCCATACAAGACTTAAACTGCTTTATCCAAAAGTATTCTTAAAACCCCTTACATTTTATCCATCAGAATACTCAAAACTACGAAGAGTTACAAAAGTTGAACAGATTAGCGAATCTGCTATGCCATCAAAACTCAAAAAAATTACCGTCATGGTATTTGATGAACAAAACAAAAAAATCGCAAACCTCGTAACCCTAATCGGACTACACAAATGACAAAAAGCTCAAAAGCATTTACACTCGTCGAAATACTCATAGCAATGACTTTGACCGTATTAGTTATCGGCGTATTGTATCTTATGCAAACAACGGGGATGTCAACCGTCAGGAAAGGCACCTCGCAACTGCTTTTAACCTCTGAAATAAGGAACAAAACCGAAAGAATGGTAGCAGATTTCAGAAACGCAAAAGAAATACTCGAAATCTCACCCGATTCCGTGAAAATGAGAACATACAAATACTCTTCAGAAAATCCGGACCCGGGCGAAGACGCTTTAGTTACAGTCCTGTATGAAGTAGAGCGCCGGGAAAGAGAGTGTGTTCTCTGGCGTAGCGAAAATAAAGAAAACCCAAGTAAGCTTCTTTCTTTGCAAAAAATCGGCACAAATCTTTTTGAGCCTTATTTCGAGTTCGCTGATGAACTATCGCCTACAGGATGGTCTTATTACCCATACAATATGAAAACCAATGATTCATATCAAAGGAAACACATAACTTTTGTAAAAATTAAACTCGAATTTGAAAATATTGGCGAATCAGCAACACTAGTCACATCAACGACCCTGAGACCGGCAGCCACCAGAATAAGACAACCAAACTGGAAACTGAGATGAACCTATACGTATTCTTAGGTTACGCTGCAGCTGTTATTCAAACAATACTTGCAGTAGTAGTAATTGCAAAGAACCCAAAACGAAAAGAAAACAGATTATTCTGTGTATTACTATTGCTTTTCGTCGCCTGGAACATCGGTGAAATCATTATTTTTTACAAAGGTGTTAACCCAAATACCATTAAAATAATGCTTACACCTGCTATTTTGCTCACTTACGTGTTTTGCATATTTACGGCAGTTTTTCCTGAACCACAACCTGATGCACACATAATTAAAACCAACAAAAACACGTTCTTGTTCTCACTACCCGCACTATATCTATTAATATTACTTTTTACCGATAATTTATTTGCTTCTTATGAAAAAATTGCCGACGGTTTTAGTATAGTTTTTGGGAAAAATGAATTCGTGATTAAAGGGATAGTTATCGGGTATCTGCTGTTATCGCTTCTAACACTCTCTAAGTCAAATAAAAAAACACAAACCCACACACAATCCCTTAGGCTTAAATACACATTTGCCGCAATGCTATTGCCTGTTGCCGCCGGCTCTATAACCATAGCATTGAGCAAATTCTTTTTGGGCGGACAAACCATTTACGGATTAGGCCTATTCCCAGTATTGGGCATAATCATGAGTCTTATTCTCACTTACACAATGCTCAGATACAACCTAATGGAAATAGATATTATTTTCTCAATAGGTCTTGTTTACACACTTACAACCGCCGCACTCGCCGGATGCATGGAACTCATACAAGAATTAATGCAAAACATCTTAAATTCATCAGACGGTTGGGCAAAAGTTGTAACAATTTTAGTCATCGCCGCAATATTTTCACCAATAAAAGATGCTTTAACGGCACTCGTAGATAAATTTTTCGGAAAAAAGAGCTTTGATTCAGCACAAGTAATGCAAAAAACACTCGAAAAGCTCAGAAATCAATCTGATATAGATAAAATGTTAAATTCTTTTGTTAATGAAATTGTCTATATAACAGAAGCAAGTAGCATAGAATTTATCAAACCCAATCAATATGCACAAAAAGAATTGAGCAATTTCCCCGAAAAACAATATGACATAGATGCAATTATTTTTAACTACAACAATCTTGATGATAAAGCCAACGAAGAAAAAGCAATTTCCCTCAAAGAAAATGATGTTAAACTATATTACCCAATAGCAGGGGCAAACAATTACTACGGCAACCTCTTAATAGGAGTAAAAAAAACCAAAGTACCATACACAGAAGCTGAAACCAACCTTATTAGCGGCTTAGCTAATGAACTGCCACATATAATAGAAAACATTAAAATGATTAACCAAATACTTGAACAAGAAAAATCAGCACAAGAAATTAAAATCGCTGACAACCTCTTGAAGACAATTGCGCACGTGCCCGGAGTGGATTTTGTCCAAAATTATTCTATAGTCTCTTATGTAACCTTAGCGCACGGAATAAAAGGCGACATGATAGACTTGAATAATAACGAAAAGAACAGATACATCGCAATTTTTGACGCTTTTCACAGTGGCATAAAGGCTGTTCTCACACTTAACATCGCCTATTCAGTCTTTAGAACCACAGAAGATAACGACGATAAGTTCTTAAAATCACATAATTTGCTAAAAACCTTTTCTGAACAAGAATTATGCTTTGCTGCAACTTTAATATCGTTTGACAATAGTTTACTTCATATCAGAAACTTCGGAAACCCCGCTCCGCTATTTATTGCGAACAACTCTGTTCAGCCACTAAAAGAACTAACAAATTCACCAATCGGAATCGAAAAAGAATTTACTCAAAAAACTGCTACCGTGACATTAAAAGACAATAACTTGTTATTTTGTTCGACTAACGGCCTATACAAAGCTTTTGAACAATTCAAAGGGATTTCATTAGAAAGTTTTTTAGATAAACAAAACTTTGTGAACGCACAAGAATGCAGAGATGCAATTTCTCAAGCTATCACCGCCCATATATCCGAAGGTTTTTCGGATGACATAACTTTTATAGTTGTAGGTTTAAAATGATGACTAACAGAAGAATAAGCAAATGCCTATCAATCGGAAACACACCGGTCGGAGGAAAATCTCCGATAACAGTTCAAACAATGACCAAAACTGATACAAGAAACGTTAAAGCAACTCTTTCAGAAATTAATAGGCTCGCTTTGGCAGGGTGTGACATAATAAGACTGGCAGTACCGGATAACGTAGCCGCTGCTGCCCTTAAAGAAATATGCGACAAAACACCGATACCCGTGATAGCAGACATACATTTTGACCACAATCTCGCACTGACAGCAATTAATAATGGCGTTCATGCACTTAGAATCAATCCTGGAAATATAAGAGACAAAGATAAAATTATAGAAGTAGCCGCTGCTGCAAAAGACAAAATGATTCCAATAAGAGTCGGCGTAAATGCCGGTTCACTAGACCCCGAAATAAAAGCAAAGCACAGCGGAGTTACAGCCGCAGCTCTTGCCGAGTCTGCACTAAACGAAGTCAAGCTCCTTGAAAAATGCGGATTTGACCTTATCAAGATCGCCGTCAAAGCATTCGATATAAAAACAATGTGCGATGCAGTAAGCATTGTAGCAAAAGAATGTGATTACCCCCTACACCTGGGAGTGACAGAATCAGGTTTACCGGAAGAAGGAATAATTAGATCATCAATAGGTATTGGAAATCTATTATTAAACGGAATCGGAGACACAATAAGAGTATCTCTGACCGGAGACTCCGCTGAAGAAGTAAAAACAGGAATTTCCATTCTTAAAGCTCTTAATTTAAGACAATCCGGTGTTACGATTGTATCTTGTCCAACGTGCGGCAGAACGCAAGTTCCACTTATAGAAATGGCAAAAGAAGTTAAAAGACGCTTATCTGGAATCAAAGAAAATCTTGTTATTGCAGTAATGGGATGCGCTGTCAACGGACCGGGAGAAGCGGAACAAGCTGACTTCGGCATTGCCGGCGGAAAAGACAGCGGATTAATATTTAGAAATGGAAAAATACTTAAAACATTACCCGCAAACCAGCTTGTAGATGGTTTGGTAGAAGAAATTTTCAAATATTTAAACAAATAATCCGGAGTTATGTTATGAAACGTTTACTGTGTATTATATTACTGTTAGCAGCATGCACGCAGCTCAACGCTCAGATACCCGATAAAAACATAAACTTTTACACAGGAAATATTGAATTTATTTTTCAACCACCCCTACAAAAGTCTTTTAATGCACAACACCCCTTAAACAAAGAAGTGCCCCAAATAAATCTAACCCTTATTTTATTTGACAATTACGTTGAATATTTGAAAAAAATCTCAAAAATTTCGCAAAAAACACGACTTACAATACTATATTCGCCGGACTTGGCAATAGATGAATACGACGACAACCTAAAACTTATAAAAATACATGAACTCGGTTATAACCACATATTAAAAAAAATTAATGACTATTTAAAACTTCATAAAGAAACTGATGAAAAATTCCTTCTTGATACGGCAGAAAGCTTATTCACAATAGCCGGTAAAATGGAATGTAAAGTAAGTGACTTAGCTAACAATCTTAGATTAAGAAATATATCTGCAGATGAAAAATGCCTTGAACCGGACAGCAACTTTTGCTTAATAGCAAAAAACAAAATTGCAGTAATAAAACCTGCTATACAAAATAATAAAATTTTTGTTCTAACAGAAACTGACAATGGTTACTATTCTGAATTATTGTTAGACAGAACAAATGGCTATTATGAAAATATTATAGTTTCTCATAATGGAGAGTTCTTAGCATATACGGTTGATATGGCACCCTCTGTTATAAACTTAAGCACAAAAAAAGCAAACCGTATAATCAATTCAAATTCTAATAAAATTTTTCTTAATATGCAGTGGGCACCAAATAAGAATATCTTAGCCGGGGTAGTTCTAGATAAAAAAACCCAAGAAAGAAATATTTTCATATACGATGCCGACAAAAATGAAAATATTGAAATTAAAAACAAAAACGAAATTCTACCTGAGAACCAATTATTTGCTTTTCCTTACTGGTCACCAAACTCTGATAAAATAATCTTTGCCTCTGCTAAATCAGCTCACCTGATAGATTTAAAAAATAATTTGAGCATATCAAACCTAATAATGTTAAATGGTAGCTTTAGTGAACTTATGTGGGCTCAAAACGGGGATTCATTCGCCATTACAGAAACCGTTGGACAAACACGCAGCAGAACAGAATTTGACGATTTGGACTTTAGAAAAACTTTAATTAGAAGATTCAGAATCACAGAAAAATATGAAGCTACTGAAGACTATGCACAAAAGGTTGAGTCAAGAAACACACTAAAACTGGTAGAATTTTCACATAATGACCGCATACTCTACCTAGAAGGAAGACTTACAAACAAACGACTTGACAAGCCCACAATGGATCTTTCTAAACACTTTAAAGCTTACCTAAGCCCCTTCCCCGCTTCTTCTGTTAAACGAGAAGATATTACTAAAGAAATTATTGATGAACCGACAGAGCTCCCGATTAAATATCTTTATGTATTCAGAAACATGAATGGCAAGCAAACACATGTCTTTGACGCTGGATATAACCATACAAATCACCTATATATTGATAAGCAAACAAATTGGTGGTTTATTGGACTCAGAAATACTACTCCATTTGACAACAGCAAAAATTTGTATAATCAAAGAACCTATCCTTACCCGTTCTCAGAAAACAATAACTTTTTGTTCTCAAGCTTAGAAAAAGATAGAATAGAAAAATTTATTAACTTTATTGAAAACTACAATATTAGGAGCTTTGAATTTTCTGAAAATGCATCAATAATAACAATGCTGGCAAACTTCAACGGCCCATTAAATGTTTGGTCCGGAAAAGTAATAGAACTTATAGCAGGATTAACAAAAGATAAAAACGCCTTTATTAAACATAATGAATAGCTAACTGGTTATTTTTTAGTTGCCTCTTATTTATTTTTTGGTATACTTGATAAACCCAATATACTAAGGGGAGGCAAAATGAAAAAAAGTTACGTTTTGTTATTTGTCTTATCAGCGCTTTTATTGTGTACAAATATCTACGCTAAAACCGTACTTTATGATGATACTCATGGTCAAACAGCCGGCAATGCTGACTGGTTAACCAACGGAGCATACTCTGAAATGACCGACATGCTCAAAGATAACGGTTTTACAATTGATGATCTCAGCAAAGTGTCTTCGAATAGAATCTTTACAAAAGACCTTCTTGCCGGATACGATGCAGTAATTCTTGCTGAGCCAAATAACCCCTATTCTCCCGCAGAATGTAAACTTCTTACTGAATTTGTAAAAAATGGCGGCGGAATGTTTATTATCGGAGATCATAACAACGCTGACAGAGATGGCGATGGCTGGGATGCAGTCAGAGCACTTAATGAATTTTGCCCAACTTTTGGTTTTAAGTTCCAAAGCAATACCGTATATGAAGCTCCGGTAGCTGGTCCAATCAACCAGAATCATCCGGCTATGTTTGCTTTCAGAGCCGTTGGAATTTGGGCAGGTGCAACATTCGATATTATTGAAGCTCCTGATGCAAAAGCAGTGAGCCTAATTGACAGTCGTGTATCAAAGTCTCCCTATATGGTTGCGTCTGAATACGGCGCAGGAAGAGTATTTGTAATTGGCGACAGCTCACCATTTGACGACGGCGTCGGAAGCGGTGGAAAAAATAAACTGCACGACAGTTACGACTCTTTTATGTTTTCACACCCCCAAATTGCCTACAACGCAATGCAATGGGTAACAAAAACTAACCCTGCGAAACGCATTCCATCAAGAAAAGTAGCCTTTTATAACGAAGCAAATCCCAGCGAAAAAGCAATCAACATCCTAATTGATGCCGCCCACGGAAACGCATCGTCTGATAAAATGGAAACATTTGAGCGCCACATGGTTAAAAACGGTTTAAAAGTATATTACACATTAAACCTCATCAGACCTGAAATGCTCAAAAACTTCGGAATTCTAATGATTCCTGATCCTAGTCTTAAATATATAGACAGCGAATCAAAAGCTATAGCAGAGTGGTTTATGGCCGGCGGAAATTTGGTAATGGGCGGAGCCTGGGACTCATCAAGACTCAGAGGAACTGCCACAATGAATTATATTCTCGGGCAACTAGGCTCAGTAATGAGATTCAATGATGACCAAGTACATGACCCCACAAATAAAACCAATAAACCGTGGGGAGTTTTAGCTCGTAATATCAAAAAAGGACACCCGGTAGTTGAAGGCGTAAAAACAGCTATTTTCTGGGGTTCTTGCTCGCTTATAAACAGAGATAATAAACCCCTTGAAGAACAAGATGGCCTTGAAATTATTGTAAGAGGCGACGACGACGCCTTTAATAAAGATGGATTTCCTAAAATTCCGGCAGTCATGTATGAAAAGGGCTCAGGAATTCCACTAATGGGAATAGAAAAAATTGTTAACGGAACCCTTGTTCTGATAGGTTGCTGCAACTTTACTGATTATCAATATCCGGACAGTGACATCAACATGGCACAACCCGGCCCGGCTCCATTTAAACATGAGACTCCGCAATTATACGACAATCTCATGAAAATACTTGCCGGCAAAAATCGCAAAAAGTAATCATATTTCGTTGAGGGCAGTATAATCACTGCCCTCATTCTAAAGGAAAGAGTAATGCCAAACAAAACAAAAGTTGACTGGGGAGCATATCTGTATTTAATGCCGGTGGTAGCAATTCTGGTAGCTTTTCATGTGCTTCCCATTTTTTATTCTCTTGCCGTAAGTTTTTACGAATGGGATCTGATAGGCTCACCTGAATTCGTTGGAGCAAACAACTATAAACAGTTGTTCCATGACCCGATGTTTTTTAAATCAATATGGAACACCATTAAATACGCTGTAATAAGTGTTCCTCTTTCGATTCTTTTATCAATGGGAATAGCAATTCTATTGAATAATCCAATTAAAGGGATAGGCGTTTACAGAACAATCTACTTTATTCCGGTTATTACTTCAATAAACGCTGTTGCTATAGTCTGGAATTTTATCTATCACCCTGATTTCGGTTTACTTAATAAAATTTTGTCCTGGTTTGGCACCGACCCGGTTGCTTGGTTACAAGACCCGGACTGGGCACTTCCGGCTATTATTTTTATGAGTGTCTGGAAAGGCTTAGGTCATAACATAATTATTTTCTTGGCAGGCTTGCAAAATATACCCAAACATCTTTATGAAGCCGCCAGAATAGATGGTGCAAGCCGATGGCAGCAGTTTAGGCACATTACTTGGCCGCTGCTCAGCCCGACAACATTTTTTATTTTTACAATGTCAACAATCGGTTCTTTTCAAGTGTTTTCACAGGTCTACATGATGACCCCAAGAGGTGGCCCGCTCAAAAGTACTATGGTTGTTGTTTATTATTTGTATCGAAAGGCATTCGAACAATTTGAATTTGGCTATGCTCTCGCAATGGCATTTGTATTGTTCATGGTTATCTTTGCTTGCACCCTTTTCAATAAGCTATACCTTGAAAAGAAAGTGCACTATTCTTGAGCGAGGCAAATAAAAATGAATGAAATTAAACATCCCGAATATATACCCGTTCACGTAATGCTTATTCTTGGCGCTATTTTCATGCTATTTCCCTTCATCTGGATGGTAAGCACTTCTTTTAAGAGCCAAGATGAAATATTGAGCACAACAAAAGACATAGTGCTTTTACCAGACAGCATCAGACCTGAGTTCTTTAATGGCCCGGAAGAAAAGGAAAGAATTGAAAGAAAGAAAGCCGATGCAAAAAGATGGGAAGAAGAACAGGCAAAACCTGAATCAGAAAGGGACAGAAAAGTAAGAAAACCCTTTCAGTGGTTAGATAACTACACATACGCCCTAACTGCACAACCGTTTTATAGGTTTTTCTTGAATACTATTTTTGTTACAATTACAGTAACTTCTGTTTCGCTTTTCTTTGCTTCACTGGCTGCTTATGCATTCGCATTCTTCAAATTTCCGCTTAAAGACACGATTTTCATGATGATTCTCGGAACAATGATGCTTCCGCAACAAGCACTGTTAATCCCTAACTATATTTTTCTCTCGAAAATTCACTGGGTAAACACATATATGGCTCTTACAGTACCATGGTTAGCTTCTGCCTACGCAGTATTCTTTTTGAGACAGTTTTTTATGCAGTTGCCTAGAGATCTTTTTGATGCCGCTGTTATAGATGGTTGTACAAGATTTCAGTTCTATTATAAAATAGCATTGCCTCTTTGCAAACCGCCCATGGTAACCTTGGCGATATTTACATTTCTATCCAACTGGAACGCATTTGTTTGGCCCCTTATCGTTACAAATGACACAAATCTGCGCGTTATTCAAGTCGGATTAAGTTACTTTTCATCTGAAGCGGGCACCAGATGGGGCCCTCTGATGGCAGCTTCCACAATGACTATTCTGCCTCTGGTAATCATGTATTTCTTGGCACAAAAACAGTTTGTGGAATCTCAGGCTACATCAGGAATGAAGGAGTAAAATCATGAGAAACTTTCTCATCGGAGTTTTTATCTTCTGGCTTATAATAGTCGGTTTAATAATAGATCACGAAAAAAAGACAACCGGTCCTGCAGTTATACAAGGAAAAAACAATACCAACAAAACAGAAATTGTATTCTGGCACGCAATGGGCGGACCTCTCGGTATTGTTATGAACCGTATGATTGACAGATATAATGCCGGCCAGGAAAACTACCATGTTAAAAGCGTTAACATGGGTGGATATGATACCCTTGCCAAAAAGGTATTAGCCTCTCTGGTTGCAAATGAAGCACCCGATATTTCTCAAAATTACGAAACTCTTACTAAAAAATTCATCAGACATAATAAAATAGTATGTTTGGATGACCTTATCGAAGCCGACATTAAAAATGGCGGAGAAGACATTAAAAAAGATATTATTCCTGTTTTGTTAGAGAACAACACTTTCGCAGGAAAGCTATACTCCTTCCCCTTCAACAAAAGTGTCCCAGTGCTATATTACAATAAGGATATGTTCAAAGAAGTGGGTCTGGAACCAAATACTCCGCCTAAAACATTAGATGAATTAGCAGAATTCAGCAGAATAATCAGAAACTACTATCTTAAGCTAAGTGAAAATGCAAAAACTGAAGCTGAAAAACTGAGATATAAAGAAAACTACGGATACGGCTGCAGTAAAGCAAACGTATGGGGCTTTCTTAACAGAATTATGCAATTCGGCGGATATATTGTTAAAAGAAACGAAGAAGATATTTTGGTTTCCGGCTTTAACGAACAACCTGCTATAAATGCCCTTTCCCACTTACAAGAAATGGTTAAAGAAGGCACAGCAAGAGAAGGACAAGCCTTCGACCACCAAAATGACTTTATAGCCGGAAAAGTTGGTATCATTGAAAGCAGTATAATCAGCAAAGTCTTCATGGAAGAAGATATAATATTTAACTATGGTGTAGCTTCTCTGCCCGGAGTAATAATTAACAACGAGATAAACAATGGGGTTATTCTCTCGGGAAGCAACATCAATATATTTAATAACGAAGACCCGAAAAAAATAGCAGGAGCATGGGATTTCGTAAAATGGTTTACCTCTACAGAAAACGGCGCTGAATGGAGCATAGGAACCACATATCTTCCGGTAAGAAAATCATCTGTTGATTCTAAAACAATAAAAGATGCACGTAAAGCTGATCCAAATTTGAACGCAGGATACGAACAGCTCGGCCACTGCAATTTTGAACCACGACTTACAGCTTGGTTTGAAATAAGAGATATGCTCGCCGACTATATCGAAGAGTCTTCTTTAAAAATGGGAAATCCAAAAACCTATTGCGATAGAATGAAAAACGATGTTGACAGCAAACTTAGATATGTAACAGATAAAGATGAATAAAATGATACCTTCCGAATTATTATCTACTGCCAAAACAATTATCACTAAAATAAATCAAAGTAAGTCTATTTTGATTTCATCACACGTAAGGCCTGATGGGGACGCAATAGGCTCTGTTTCAGGATTGCTAAAATCTTTACTGAAAGCAGGGATAAAAAACATTGAAGTTGCCCTAGCAGACGGAATCCCTGATAGATTTGCCTTTATTTGGCCGTCTGATTTCAAGATTATACAAAGCACTGAAATTAACAGTAAACACGATTTGATTCTTTTACTTGACTCAGGAGAAGAAAACAGAAGCGGAATTACTTTTAACCGCGATAAAAACAAGACCTGTCTCATCAACATAGATCATCATGCAAGCAATACAAATTTCGGTGATATTAACTATGTTGATGAAAAGGCTTCCTCAACCTGTGAAATAATTACTGCTTTGTTAGAACAAGCAAAATTTCCGATAGACGAAGATATATCGTCTAGCCTGATGCTTGGGCTTATAACCGATTCAAGGTCTTTTCAAAACGAAGGAATCAGATATACTGCCCACCAAGCTGCTGCACTTTTACTTAAAGCCGGTGCTGATACAAAAACAATTTACACAGCGCTGAACAGCGATAGAAACGAAGTTGACCTAAGAGTGCAAGGATTTGGCTTGTCAAACTTCAAACTGGAATCAAATAATAAACTCGGAATACTCATAATTAAAGATTCTGACCTAAAACAGATGAACGCAAACACTGATAACGTTTACGCAAGTGGCGTTTTTAATATGATGCTAGCTATGAAAAACACCCTGGCATCAGTAGTAGTTTTTCCGGGCAGAAACGGTGTTTCTTCTTGTGAATTCAGGTCTAGAGGCGGGATAAATGTTAAAGAGGTAGCAGTGGCACTTGGCGGCGGCGGACACATCCCGGCTTCAGGATGCAGTCAAAATATTACTATTGAACAGTTAGCAGATAAAGCCATTGAACTGATGAAAAAACAAGTCGAGGAAAACCTCTAAATGCGAAGCAAGCTACTCTTGACAATAACGTTTTGCTTTGCTTTGTCTGTTTTGTTTGCAGACGAAGTTGAAAGCGTTTCTGTCAACCTTCCCAAAGTTGGAGACCTCTACTTGGTATTAAATAGCTCGAATGATCGAGAAATAACTCAGTTACTACTTAAAAGAAAAGGGCAAACAACAAGGCAAGTAATAGATACTTACCAAGGAATGTTGCCAGACGCAATTCTTAAGCACGATTTAAACTCAGATGGAAATACCGACATTATTGTTATAACAAAACACCCCGATAACAATGCAAAACAACCCTATATTTATAGTTATATAAAAGATTTCACAAGAATATTCCCAGAAAATGCTAATGAAATAAATCCCTTTTTGTGTTCTGAGATTTTCATTACTTCTTCCAAAAAAGGCATACCTGCAATTGGTATGAGCAACCAAATCTCTTACCACGATTTCGGTCCGCCGCATCTCTTCAGAACTGAGTTATACGCTCTGAATAAAGGAAAACTTGAGCTTATAGAACAAGGACTTACTGAAGGAAATCACTACAATATACTTATGAATAAAGGCGCCATTGCATTGCATGCCGGACAGTATATTGATGCAATTGACTACTATAATAAATCAATAACGTCATCTACAGGAGAAATTACTACCAAGGCATTTATAGAGTCGATTTTTAATCTCGCTGAAGCCAGAAAATTTACTAAAGATTTTAAAACAGCCTTAGACCTTTACGAAAAGATTGTGCTAGAATTTAGTGAGAACCCTTTTACTGATATTGCACAAAAAGAAATTGAACTCATATCTTCAAATATCGACAATCTTGAAGCCCTTTCTTTTTACATTGATGTAATAAGTCTTATTAACACCGACAAATGGAACGAAGCTCTTGATTTGTTGAACAATCACCCAATTGCAAATAGCGACAATAAACTGCTAGACAGATTTTTGTTTACTAAGGCCGAAATTTTTACTGCCATAAACAAAATTGAAGAAGCAGTAAAAGTTTATAATGAAATTAAAGAAAAATTTCCTGAAAGTCCAATTATAGAAAGCGTAAACGAGCTACTAGAAGATATAGCAACCCAACCGGACGATAATTCCTACCTATAACATGTCAGAAAATATTATTGAAAACGAATTGATGATTTCAGAAGAAAAAGAAACGGTTAATAAACCTCAGAAAGCTCCAAAAAAACAATGGAAACCTGATGAGAGATTTGCTTTGACGCGCTTGCAAAAGGCTCTGATTGGAACATTTCTCATTTCAGTTCCCTTGTTCTTTTTTATTATATTACCAATAATAGCGAGAAACCACTTTTCTAACTTTTTGAAAATTCCACCTGAAATTTTTCTAACAACTCCTCAAAAAATAGTCATAAAAGACTCAGGGACAATTGGCTCCATTTACAAATTAAATATTAATGGCTATGAATTTTCAATTCCACAAAGATTTACGCCCTCTAAAATTAACGAGAATGGAATAGACCTAACCGATTCAACAAGAAGCGATTGTAGACACATCTATTTATCTTCAGATATGGAACAAAGAACAATTAAATTTTCCAAAATCGGTATTGGAAGATGGTTTATGCCAAATAAAGCAAATGATTTTATGGATATAATCCTAAATGCAAATTGGCACCCGGTTCGCCTAATGTTTAAAGCCCAATTCTACGCTCATGAAGGCTTGAATTCGAAAGTCTACGAAAGTAATTTTGGTAAAATTCATAAAGGATATATTTACCCTTCTGCGGGGCAAAAAGGTTTTATAGCCAGAGTGTTTAATACTCAAGGCCCAGGTTATTTCGATTTTCATATTAAAGACCCGGTAAATCCCCCCACACTCAAAGAATGGATAAATTATGCTTCAAAGATATTACCTCTTGAAAATATTCAAGACAAACCAATTCAAACCCTAAAATCTGAATATGACTTGGAATCTTTAATAGATCTTGCTATTAAAGCAGAAAATGAAAGCGAAATTCTTTCGGTAAGCCTGAATGAATATTTCAGAACCAAATCCCCGGAGTGGCTTATTCCGGTTGCGCAAATAATGCTTAATAGAGAGTATTTTCCAGATTTGATAGATTTGCATCAACAATATACAAATAGCTTTGAGCAAAATCCAGAGTTGAGCAAAAAATGGGAAAATATCAAAGATAGGGCTGTAGAAAAAATATTAAAAATTGACATAGACTCTTATGATCGTCTCAGAGAGCTAAACATATTCTGTAAAAATCTGACAAAACTTGAAATAGAAGAACTACTTATAAAAATAACAGTAACTAATGCTCTTGGCAAAGAAAAAAGCTTTAATTCATCTCTAATAACGGCTGGCAGGATACTTCCAAGCTTAGAAAAAAAAGTAATTGTGAAAGTTCCTGAAGATATCACACTTGTTAACGCACAAAAAATTACAGCTAAAGTTATGCAAGTCAATTTTTTAAGATAAAAAAGAAGCTTTTACATTGAACTAAACTTTCGAATTAAATCTTCAGTATCGCTTGTCTGAGATAAAGCCTCTTGTTTTGTTATTTTTCCAAACTTAACTAACTTAATTAAACTATCGTTAAATAAACGATTTCCCTTGCCTTGGCTTGTTGTCATTGCAGTTTCAAGCATGTGAGTTTTACCTTCCCTTATCAAATTGCTCATGCCATAATCCATATTCATTATCTCATAAGCAGGAACTCGCCCCCCACCGACTTTACGACATAATCGCTGACAGCATACACCGATTAGGTTATCACACAAAGACTTTCTAATTTGCTCCTGAGAATCAGAAGGAAACTGCTCAATAATCCTGTTTACAGTATTAATGGCTGTCGAAGTATGAAGTGTGGCCAAAACTAAATGACCGGTATTAGCTGTTTCTAATGCCATAGAAACAGTCTCTAAATCTCGCATTTCTCCAACGAGCACAACATCCGGATCTTCTCTTAAAGCAGCTTTCAAGGCCCTGGAAAACGAAGAAGTATGAACGTTCACTTCCCGCTGATTAACTAATGAACTTTTGCTTACATGAACATATTCAATGGGGTCTTCAATTGTAAGAATATGACAATTCTTAACCCTATTAATATGATCAATCATAGCCGCTAAAGTAGTGCTTTTTCCACTTCCTGTTGGTCCGGTTACTAATATCAAACCTTTTGGATGTTCTGCCCAAACCCTTAATATATCAGGCATACCCAATTCTTCAAGACTCATTATATTATTAGAAATATGTCTAAAAACAGCACTAACACCATTCCTATCACGTAATAAATTGATTCTGAATCTTGAATGTTCATCCATAGAATATGCAAAATCCGCATCACCGGTTTCATTAAACTGCTCAGATATCGCAGGACTTATCATGTGCTCAATCAAACGTAGAACTTCATCGGTCTTAATTTTTCCGAATCCTGAAATTTCTCGCATTAAGCCATCTATGCGCCATCTTGGAATTTGTTGTGCAGAAATATGAAGGTCAGAGCCTCCTTCTTCGACCAATCTTTTTAGCAACTCATCTATTGAAGCGCTCCTTTTATCCGATTCTGCCTTATCGCTTACAGCCAATTCTCCGCCATAGCACTTTAAGATTTGATTAAAATAATCAAATTCAATCCGCGCCGGATTTAATATAACTCCGGGAATAAAACGTCTTACAGAGTCAAGAAGGGGCTTATCAAAAACATCGCAATAACCTATGGTTACATTATTTTTATTCTTTTTCAAGGGTACAACACGATGACGCTGGATAAAACTAACAGGTAACAAACGCAATGTCTCAGCATCAGGAAGTTGCGTTAATGAACAGTAATCAGATAAGACAGGCATTTTAGATGATCGTTTAAGTCTGTGCGCCAAAAGTTGCATCATTGAAAAACAAGCTTCAGGAATAGCTGATATAATCTTCTTAAAAACCTCTTTTGATAACTTTAAAACTTGAGTTTTACCTAACGAAATACATGAAGCAGTACGATTTTCGTTAAGAACTAAAGCCATTTCCCCAATCATTTGCGATTCTTCCAAGCGGGATATCTCAAAATGTTCCTCACTATCACCTATTAGAACTGAAACAATACCTTCAATAATTATCAACAAAGAATCCGCAGATTCACCCAGTCTTACGATATATTCACCATCTTCATATTCTTCAAAAACACCGACCTTGTTTACAATACTTTCTCGCTGAGTCTTGTTTAGTGTTTTAAAAAATTCGTTCGCAGAAATTACAGTCAAAGCCTTATCTATAAATTCCTTATTTTTTTCGATTACCCTCATAATTCACCCCGATTTAACCTAATATAATTATTTCATACCTCTTAATACGCCCAAACATAAAGGAATGGACAAACAAAAGGACAGTACATCTGCAAAGGGCTGAGCCACCTGAATTCCCCACATACCATATAGTCTACTCAGTATTAACAACAAAGGAAAATAAAACAATCCCTGACGGGCAATAGCCAGAACACTAGCCCGAAACGATTGCCCGATAGTTTGCAGCATCATGTTACAAAATGTTGACCATCCCAATAAAGGAAAAGCCATACATTGATATCTTAGAGCAGATGCACCAAAACTTATAACTTCTGCGTCATCTCTTCTGAAGAATCCAATTATATCCGAAGCATAGATGTATCCAAATACCCCAATAATAGACATTATTACGCTTGAAAACTTCACGCAGAACCAAAATGCCTTCTTAACTCTCTCATACAGCTTTGCACCATAATTAAAACCGCATACAGGCTGAAACCCTTGGCCAAAACCTATCAAAACAGAAAACGACAAGTTTGCACTTCTACCTGCAATAGACATTGCAGCAATAGCTGCATCACCAAAAACACCCGCGCTGTGATTCAATGCAAGAATAGAAATGCTACCTAAAGCCTGCCTGCAAAGAGAAGGAAAACCTCCGCGAAAGATTTCCTTGAAATATTCAATTCGAGGTCGAAAATTATCTATGTGAATGCGTATATTACCGTCTTGAGAGCTCGCAATAAATAGAATGGCAAAACTAAATAATTGACTGATCATGGTAGCTAAACCAGCTCCGGCAACCCCCATATCAAATATAAAAATTAGTATCGGGTCTAAAATAAAATTTAAAATTGCGCCCGAAATCATACCTATCATACCGTAAAAAGCACTGCCTTGTAACCTAAGCTGATTGTTCATAGTAAGCGAAGAACTCATAAAAGGCATCGCAAGAAGAATAAAATGCATATAAGCCTTGGCATAAGGCAAAATAGTTTCGGTGGCACCAAGCATAATTGCCAATGGCTCCAAATTCCATAAACCGATAAAACTTAACAGCAAACCAAATAGAAACGATAGAAAAACACCTGTGGCCGCCATATATTCAGCTTCGCCTATGTTTTTCTCACCTAATTTTCGTGATATGTATGAGCCGGAACCATGCCCAAAAAAGAATCCGGTGGCCTGAATAATACCCATCAAAGAAAATACTATGCCGACTCCTGCAGTAGCACTGGTTCCTATTTTACCAACAAAATACGTGTCGGCCATATTATAAATGGCTGAAATCATCATTATGGCCATTGTAGGAATGGCCATTTTACATACGAGCAATTCTACAGAGCCATTAGTCATGGCTATATATCTTTTTTCTTGTGCACTGCTAGGAGTCATGTTGTGAATTATAGCACAAACAGACGCTTACTTAATATCAAAGTTGCAAATTTTTGATAACAATTGTACAATCCATCTATGAAAAGAAAAATATACATACCGATTGTTATACTTTTTGTAATCACTGTCTCAGCATTTTTAATGCCCTATTCCGGTGGCCAAGTATACGCAATTAATGGCGAAAAAGTTCTTGAACTGATTATTACAACCGACAAAGGCGACGGTTACACCTATTATGCAGAATTATCAGACAGAGATTTCAGAAAACTTAAAAACGACTTGATCAACGAAATAAAACCCTACCTTGTAGAAGCCAGAAAAGAATGTGCAAGAGAAATGGGATACAGAGAAGAAATCTACGGCGAAGAAAACTATAAAATGGTTATAATAGCCAAATATTCAATAGTCATAAGAGATCAGTCAAACGGCAGAACGATTTTATCTCGTTAACAGTCAGAAAAATCCGGAGGACCAATGAAAATTACGACAAATGTTTTATACACTTTTTTTATAGCATTTTTATTCTGCTTCGCAACACATTACGCAGAAGCATTAATTAAGTATCCTCCTGAATATGCAGTCTTACCAAATGGAATGAAAGTTATTGCGATCGAAGACAACAGTCTTCCAATTATCTCTGCCGGACTTTTTTTTGATGCCGGAGAATTTTACGAAACTTGTGGCAATAACGGAATGGCAAGAATATATAAACAACTCCTATTGCTGTCAGAATTTAAAGATGAAACTCGTTTTAAATTTAATGAAAGACTTGAAAAACTTGGAATCACAAAAGATTTTAGCGGTGGACAAGACATAATCTACATGGGATGCACAGGAACCGCAACAGAAATTGAAACAGTATTGTCCGGAATATACTCCTTAGGCTTCAACCTTAAGCCCACAAACGAAAATTTTGAAGCTGCAAAAGAACAAGTAACAAGATTCTCAAAATCTCAGAAAAGATATCCCCGTGCAACCTGCCTTCTTGAGCAAAAAACCTGGAAAAGGCTCTTTAAATCAAAAGAACTTGAATATAATTGCCCAATAGACGATACCTTGCTGAAAGAGCTTAAAGCCGATCGATTATCAAACTTTACAAATAAAATAATACAGCCAAATAACGCCATATTAGTAGTAACAGGTAACTTGAAAACAGATAAAATTTTTGAGGCAGTAAATAAGAAGTTTGCTAATATAAAAACACAAACAAATGAATCAAAAAACGCACATTTAATTGCCACAGATTTTTGCACCATCAACTCAAACACAGAAATAGTTGAGTATGCAGACATAAGAGAAACTGAAGTAATCATTGGATTCGAAGCTCCTGCTTTTACCAGTTCTAACATGCCGGCCGCTTATATACTGCAAACCGCATTAAACGACTACCACAAATCACCGCTCAAAACACTGCTCAAAAATGAATTTCCCGAAGCAAAAAATGTTTTTGCAAGGTATTTGCCGGGCAAAAACAGAGGTTTGTTTACCTTAGGATTCACATACTCAAAAGAACATGAAGATAGAGCAATTTATTCTGTTATATCTAAAATGAACACCCTTAATAGCCAAATTCCGTCAGAAAATGATCTAAAAAACATTATTGAATTAGCCGGAATCAATAACTTAGAACGTCTTGAATCAAGAATTGATAGAGTCTTCTATACCGGCCTTGCCGAAATCATGGGAGACTTCAGAGCATTAGACAGACTAGATTCAGACTTAATTGCTGTAGATGCACAAAAACTCAGAAACACATACGAAGAGATTTTTATCGGTAAGAAATATGCTATAAGCGTGATGAAACCACTAAAATACAAAAAACAACAAGAAACAAACATTTTATCTAAAACCCTTGAAAACGGCGCAAAAATACTTATAAATAATTATCCCGGAACCGAACTTGCCGGTTTTACTTTGCTGATAGACACTCAAACCACCGAAAAGAACATTATTTATCCCCTGCTTGCAGCCATGATTGCGTCTTATATAAACGATGAAAACATGGACAATCTCGCAGAAGCAGGACTTATTGGTGCAAAAATTGAAGCAAATGCATTATCAGATTGCCTTATAATACGAGGAAAAATTAGAAACAACAAACTGATTGCGCTGCTTGAATATATCAAAAATCTTCTTACAGACACTAAATTTTACAGCAAAAAGAACTTTGAAAATGCGCAAGAAATTGTAATTGAAAATGTTAACAAGCATACCGAATCTCCTATAAAATTGCTTGAAAAAAATATCAGAAACGCCATCATAGGAGAAAAAATGCATGAAATCTCAGAGAATGAAATTCGTAATATGCAATACGAAGAAACTATGGCACATTACAAAAAATGGGCATATTGCTCTAGCCTTAATGTAGTGGCAGTAGGCAACTTTAACCCTGAATCTGCAATGAATGAACTCTCTAAAATTTTTGCTTCGCTGCCTAACACAGGAAACATTAAAAGCAATGCAAAAACAAACAATAACCTATTACTTGAAAAAACAGAAAAACACACAATTAAAATAAATAGTTCACCAGACACATCATACATTGCTGTTGCCTTTAAAATGAAACCTGTTATAGACAAACTTGAAATTAAAGACTTTGTCGCAAACTCTGTCTTGGCACACGTCCTTTATGCCAGCGAAAACGCAATTATAAAACAAGAATTGAAAAAGATTGGCGCATATCTAGAAGTCAGCGGAAACATTGCAACAAATAAAACTTCTTCTATAATGTCTATATATGCCGCTGTACCAACGAAACTAGAAAAAGAAGCTACAAAAACTATTGAAAAAATTATATCTGATATTCCAAATTTAAAAATATCCCAAGACGACATAATCGCCACAAAAATGAAAGTTCTCTCTGAGTTCGTAAGCTCAGTTGAAAAGCCGGAATCAAGATCAACCGTTATGGCCTTTCTTCTTTGGAACGGCTTAAAAGAAAACGTTGCCGATAAGTTGTTGTCCCTCTACTCAGAAATGACACCCAACGATGTATATAATGCAGTCAAACTCTACTACAACAACTATTACATGCTAATAGGCAAGCCCTAATATACTGTAGCCAGACTGCCCAATACAACCAGTTTGTCAGCGCCGGTAGCCGACAATACGTTTCCCGGTTCTTTATTCAAAAATGCATTTCCTAAAATGGAAAATGCCATCCCTTCGCGTGCCATAACCGGGATTCCATGTTCTGCAGATGTTTTTACGGCAATGTTGCTAAGCAGGCATTTTTTTCGCAGTCGCCCTAATAATTCGAGATTAAATGCACCGCCGCCCGCAACAATAAGCTCGTCTGTATTAAAAATGGATGGTTTTATAGCATTTAAAATGCTTTCAACAGTGAAATCCATTAAAGTCGACATAGAATCTGCAAAAGACAAACCTTGTAGTTTATCTATAACGCGCCCCACACTAAAATACTCTCTACCGGTAGATTTGGGGGGTTGTTGCTCAAAATAAGGATCAGCCAAAAGCAACTTAAGTACATCATCAATTGTTTTTCCTTGTGACGCAATTTTCCCCAACTCATCAAATCGCCCCAAATTATTTAATTGTATGTAATCATCCATTAACCCGTTACCGGGTCCAGTATCAAAAGCGCACTTAACAGCACTTCCATTTGCTGAACCCTGCAAAATTGTCACATTTGCTATGCCGCCAAGATTTAAGATTATCCTATATTTTTTATTTTCAAGATTGCCGCCAAACATCTTTAAATCGGCATAAGGAACCAACGGGGCACCCTGCCCTCCAACCGCCATGTCTGCCTGCCTAAAATTATAAATAACCGGTAATTTTGTTAGATGAGAAAGCAAAAAACCATCTAATAGTTGCAAAGTTCCTGAAACCTTGAATTCATCCCAAATAGCAACATTCGGATGATGAAAAACAGTCTGCCCGTGTGCTGCAAGATAATCAGGTAAAGCTTGCTCATTTGTAAAGAAATACGAACAAGCCTCCGCGTATAGCCTGCTGATATATGCATTCCCCAAAGTTACACTTTCAGCATTAGCTGATTTTATCAATCTTTGTATTCTTGTAAACTGCTTGTCAGAAAATTTATAGGATTTATGCCATAAAAATTTAAAAGAATCATTATTAAAGAACTCAGCGGCAACGCCATCAATACCGTCGCCGCTGGTTCCACTCATTAAACCAAGAATTATCATTCTTTTTTAGATGATGCACTCTTCTTTTTTTCTTCTGCAGGAGCCGTGGGCTCCGGCGTCATACCTAATTTCACCTTAACTTTTGTAATGATTTCAGCGAAAACATCAGGATTATCTCTCAAAAACTGTTTTGCGTTTTCTCGCCCTTGTCCCATTCTGGTGTCACCATAAGAGAACCAAGCTCCTGATTTATTAATGATACCGTTAGATTCTGCCAATTCAACGATTTCACCCTCAGATGATATGCCTTCTCCAAACATCATATCAAATCTGGCCTTTCTGAATGGAGGTGCAACTTTATTTTTAACAACTTTTACTTCAGTGGTGTAACCAATAGCATCTTCGCCTTCTTTTAACTGCTCTTTTCTGCGAATATCAAGTCTCACAGAAGAAAAGAATTTTAAAGCTCTTCCGCCGGGAGTTGTTTCCGGGTTGCCGAACATAACACCTATTTTTTCTCTAATCTGATTTATAAAAATGCAAACACATCTTGATTTGCTGACAACCGGAGTTAATTTTCTCATTGCCTGAGACATTAATCTTGCCTGCATACCAACTGTCGCATCACCCATATCACCGTCAATTTCAGCTTTGCTTGTTAGTGCAGCAACAGAGTCCAAAACAATAATGTCTACCGCATTACTTCTTACGAGCATTTCGGTTATTTCAAGAGCTTCTTCTCCGCTACTAGGCTGAGCAATAAGAAGATTTTCTGTATCTACACCAAGTTTTTTTGCATAACCGGGATCAAGAGCGTGTTCAACGTCAACAAATGCAGCTTGCCCCCCAGCTTTTTGAGCTTGTGCAATACTATGCAATGCAATAGTTGTTTTACCTGATGACTCCGGCCCAAATATTTCAACTATTCTGCCTCGAGGCATACCACCGACACCTAAAGCGTAATCAAGAGACAAAGATCCTGTCGGAATTGCTTCTACTTGTAAATGTCTTGATGTTCCAAGGCGCATTACAGCACCTTTCCCAAATTGTTTCTCAATTCCCGCTATTGCCGTTTCGAGAGACTTCATTCTGTCTTGCTGAGCTGAAGATAATGCTTTTGGATCTGCCACGATTTGCCTCCTAAATTATTTACCCATCAAAATAGCATAAACCCAAAAACAAATCAAACTTTGCTATAGCTTTTAATTGTAGTATAATGTGCTAACTAGCCCGAGAGCGAACAATAAGTTGCAAAGAAACAACAAACAATTTTTGTTTATATTTACATTACTGGTTCTTATACCAGTCTGTTTTACTTACTTTATTGTAAACCATTTATTTAATTCAATGACTCAAAAAGACATTGTCGAAATAGAAGAATATCTCGACAATGTTTCAAACAATATCTTCCAAAGCATGACAACAGACCAAATATTTGGTCCGCCTCTAAAAAAAGTTGCAAAGACCATTATTGAACTAACCAATGATAAAACCGAAAAACAAATAGATAAAAATGAAGTTATAAAATCTATAAATGAAGCCAAAAATACCCTTAAAGTAAAAAGCATATTTTTAATTTTCGATAAAAGTGGTAATCCTATAAACATTGAAAATCTGCCTACAGATCTTTTGTATCCAATGAGATATCTATGGTCGCAAATATGTAAAAATGCTTTTACCTTTGACTACCCTACACGCAAGGCAGATCTAATTTTTTTGGCCGGCAACTACTTTAACTCAGATATTTTAAAAAAACATGAAGAAGCTCTGACAAATATCTCTATAAATAATTCACCCGCAATATTATTCCATAGCAAAGCTTTAAATGCTTTAAATGGCCTGATAGTAAGAGCAGAAGAAAACATTAATTATCAGCAACTTTTAATAAAATTACTCAATGAACAGAAAAAAATCAGTTATGTTTTAAAAAATTCAGACAATAAATTTGTGGCCGGTAACGAAAAATTAAACAATTTATTGCCGCCTGAACTGTTCACAGAAGACTTTAAAACCCATTCATACGCAAACCACATCTGGAAAATCTATAACACAAAAGGCCATAAAGTCATCATTGGGCACCCAACAAAAGATGGATACGGTGACTATACAAAGATGAATATTTTAGCCTTTCTGCTGCTTGCGATAATGACTGTTGCAGTTTTTTTCCTATTAAAAAAGCAGATAACCAAAAGCGAATCAACTTGGATATCAATTAAACACAAACTGATATTTGTATTTCTAAGTTCTGTTTACATGCCCATTATTACACTTTATGTTTTTAGTTTCAGTGCTATAACAAGCCATAGAACAATATTAGAAAATAATACAATTAAAAACTTAACAGATATTTTGTATAAGTTAGACTCTGATTACAGCAACAAAGAAAAAGAAATACTCGAAAAATTCAGACGCATATACCAAAGCAAAGATCACTGGAAAAACAAGCTTAACCTCGCACACCACGAAACAAGAAAAGAAATTAATAATGCTGCATATCCAATAACAAATAAAAATATAAATCACGACGGATGGCTTAATTGGATAGATATAAGAGACATAAAGCAAAATCGTATTTATAATATGGCTTCAAAAGAAATAAGAGATAGAGTCAATACCTTTGCGCGTATTTTGTCGCTTCTGTGCCTACAAAAAGTAATGCCCGAACAGCTGCAAAAAGCAAAATCTGACATAAAAAGAGCAGATATGATGTTGGCAAACTTTTTTGAAAGCCCTATAATGGGCGTTAGCAGATTGATAGAACAGCCGGACAATTTGATTTATCATGAATTTAACAGCGACGGCGTCTATTGGTATTGGAACTACTACAACGACCCTAGCAGCAATATTGCATACATTTCTTTGAATACAATAGGAAGAAAAAATATAGTCGATTATTTAGAATCTGCTTTTATAAAAAGACATAATATTGAAAATGTTGGAATCAAATTTTTCGCATATCATAAAAAAGATAAGATCAAAATACCTCAAGAAGCCCCTGATAACGAATCTATAAATAATCTTATAGATCAAACAGAGATTAGCAGAAATATCGAAACAAAAATTATTAAATCAAATGGCGTCAACTATATAGCTGTATGTTTTCCCGGTGTAAAACTAATTAATACTTATGTTACTGCAATGTATCCTATTAGCTATATTGACAACAAAATAACCCAGCTTGAAAATAACGTTTTATTCGGAATATTGATAGTTTTGGTCTTTTCAGTTTTGACCGGACTATTACTGTCTCAAAACTTTATATATCCGCTAAAAGAATTAGATAATGGTCTTAAAGCTCTTCAAAAAAGAGAAACAGATTATTCTGTAAAAGTTGACAATCGCGATGAATTAGGCTTATTAGCCATAACATTCAATAAAATGGTTTATGAAATCAAAGAAATGCTACTTGCCGCCGCAATACAAAAATGCCTTATTCCTTCAAAGACCATGCAAACCGAGAAATACGATTTTGCGCTATACAATCAAATGGCGGGTGATGTTGGAGGCGATTACGCAGATTTCTTTAATATAGAAAAAGACGAGCTTTTAATTGTAATAGGTGATGTAACCGGCCATGGAGTGAGCTCTTCTCTATTGGTTGCTATGGTAAAAGCTTCTATATTTAAATTTTGTTCAGTAATTCTTCCGCATAAAATATTTAGCAAAATTGGTGAAATGATTTTTGAACTTTTAAAACGAAAAAAACTGATGACAATGCTGGCAATAAAGCTTAACCTGAAGAATAATTCTTATCTTTTTACAAATGCAGGACACCCATATCCGATAATTTGCGATAAGAATGGAAATATTACAGAGCTTGAAGCCGATGCAATGCCCTTAGGGGTTTCTGCGAAAAGAAACGTTTATAGCGACAGAGAACTTACATTTGAGTCCAATGACGTAATGATGCTTTATTCTGACGGAATCTGCGAAGCAGAGGATGAAACAGGTAAGCCTTATGGAAAAAATAGATTGTTTGAATTATTACAAAACAACAAAGAAAAAAATTCAAACGATATTAAAGAAGCAATTATAAAAGACTTTAATGCATTTATAGGGAAAAGTGAGCTTTCAGACGACATTACTTTTATAATAATAAAACATACTTAATTTCTTTTTAAGTAAATTAAGGTGTAGTCGTCGTCCGGTTCGTTGTCTGCTAACCAAGCGGAGTAATTTTCAACGGTTTTTTCTACCACAGCGACAGCAGGCATGCCATAGCATAAGCGCAAAGAAGATTTAAATCTTTCGTAGCCGTATTGGTCTTTGTCAACAGAACAAACCTCTACAATGCCATCAGTGTAAAACAATATGCTTTCGCCGCTTTTAATCTCAAATGTTGATGGTTCTAACTTAATAGTTTTTTTTGATGATCCAATGGGCAAATGAATTGATGATAATTCTTCTATGCTTTGATCATTTTTCAACAACAGCGGAAAATTATGACCTGCGTTAACAAAGATTCCAATTCCTGTAGAAACATCTATTATACAGGCAAAAAGTGTAATCATTTTTCTAACGGGAGATTTGCCGAAGTAATAATTTATTATTTTATTCAATTCGGCAAACAATTCGACTAAGTTTTTATTTTCTTTAAAACCGTGATACAAAGTGGCTTTAGCCATGGCCATAACTAAAGCGGATGAGACGCCGTGCCCTGAAACATCCCCTATAATAACGCAAAGTTTATCTTTGTCACACATAAAAACATCGAAATAATCGCCTCCAACAGCGGCAGCCATTCTATTAGAAAAAGCAATTTCATAGCCGTCCGGATTTGGCACATCACCCGGAAGCAAAGAATTTTGCACATCTTGAGCCAACTGCATCTCTTTTAAACCGGCAATCATTTTGTTAAAGCGCTCTGCTAGGTCTCCAAATTCATCATTTTGCGAATATGAAATTCTGTAATCAATATTGCGTTTTGATATTGCCTCGACACCTTCGGCCAACGAATGAATCGGCACAATGAAAAAATCGGCCAGCATTTTCCCTGCTAATGAGGCGGTTATGGTAAAAAACAATAGACCCAGCACTATATATAGCTTTGCAAGTAAAATTTCACAGTCTATTTTTTCGATAGGATAAAGAGAATAAAAACAAAAATCTCGAGCATGCCTTGCTCTTTGCCCTGTTATCAAGAATTTTTTATTATTTGATTCAAAAACAGATTCTGTGAGGTTTTCTGCAAAAAAAGCTTGCTCGTTAAATGAGTCAAAACCTTGAATTTCTTTCATAAAATCAGGAAAAATAACTCCGGTTCTATTATTTACAAAAGCAACACGATAGGGCTCAAAAACTGATGAATCATTAAATTCATTAAATTTTTCTATTACTTTAGCTCCCATGACTTTGTTTGCCATCATAAGAACCGATACAAACAATTCTTCGCCGTTCTTAGAAATAAGCGTCCAATATGAAGCCAAAGGCATTGAACCAAAAAGAATTAAATGTGCTTTGTTGCTTTGTTTTATTACAGGAGACAATCCAATTTCCGGGTTAGTGATAAAGTCAACCATAACTTTATCTGAATGTTCAGACAATTTGCTTTTAAACCTATTATCTAAGGAAAGCTTCGCTACAATCTCATATATGTTCTGAAGATCTTCATAAAGTATTTCGTGGTTAAAGCTAAATATCAAGTTTGAATCAGAAGCATTTCTGACCTCAACGCTTATAAGCTCGTCTGAATTCATAAGTTCTTTCAAAGCAGTCAAATTTTCTTCATTCTCAAAATCTTTAGCTTTTAAACAAATATCATAGCACTTGCTGTCAAAACTAACGTTATCACTTTTAAAAAGCTCATCAATACGTGTTAAAAGAGATCTGCTATAATTCGAAGCTTTAACCATTAAAGACTTGTGCTTATCTTCTATAAATAAGCTTCCGAGGTATATAAAACCACCTAAAGCGACCAAAAATGCTGCAAAAAAAAGCCCTGCAATTTTATACTTTATTGAAATTGATATTTCTTTTTTAAAGACATAATAAGCGTAGAAAGCCAAAACCGAAAAAGCAGATAAAATTATAAAAACAAATAAAGTAGATTTGGTTGATTGAAAATTTTCGCTAACTTTTATTGAAGCTGTAATAAAGTAGTCTTTGTAATTCACTGAATTCCATATTTTTTCTTTATTTTCAACGATATTTTTCTCTTTTAAAAGATTCAGCCTTCTGAACAAATCTTTGTTTAATGCGTTTTTTTCAGATTGCGCAACAAAAACATCTGCATATTTATATCTTTCTGCTTCAATAACCCTTTTGAATATGTATTCATCTTCCGGAATTTGCCAAAAAACAATCATTACCCCAGACGATTTATCATTACTGTCTGCGTTCCAATAGATTCCGCCATTAGTAAATTTGGTTACAATAGGAATTATTGAATTGCGTTCCTCAAGCAATCGACCGACTCTAAACGTGCTTCCCAAATACCCTGAAATAAGTTTTTTATATTTTTTATATTCCTGATTGCGTGTTTCGTTGTCAAGTGCCAATAATTGCCAGATTCTGCGTCCAACAGCGCGAGACCTGAACTTTAAAAATTTTGGAGAAACTAGTTTTCCTTTGTCAAATAAAAACAAGTCAAATTCAATTGGAAGCTCATCAGCCAATTCTTTACAATAAGTCTCTATTTTTGCCTTGTTTAATTTATTATCTCGAAAAGATTCAAAAATCTTTTTGGATGTATTAAGCAAAAACGCCTCAGATTGTATATTACATAAGGTCTCAGTTAATGAATGATTTAATTTTTGAAATTGTTTGTCATAGTATGACTTATTCTCATGTTCAAAAAATTCATTAACAAACATTGATGTTAACATTGCCGGCAAAATCACAAAAAGACATATAAATGCCAAATGAGAAAAAGATTTTTTCATAAATATATTATAGAATAAAACAGCGCTAAATTAAACATATTTACTATTGCCTAACCTTCTTATCTTATGTATTATCTTGCTACTATTACATCGGGAGCAAATTTTACATGGGTATCATTAAAAGACTTTATGATTGGGTTTTATCTTGGGCGCAACATCCTGCCGCAGTGCCCGCTCTGTTCATACTAGCCTTTGTAGAATCAAGCTTTTTCCCCATTCCACCTGATGTACTTATGATAGCTATGGCTTTAGCAAAGCCGGCATCTTCTATTTTGTATTCAACCGTATGCACAGCAGGTTCAGTATTTGGAGCGACATTTGGTTATATAATAGGCTATGCATTCTGGCAAGCTGTCGGAGGATATTTTTTCGATTATATTCCGGGCTTCACTCCTGAGCTATTTAGTCAAATATGTAAAAGCTACGAAGAAAATTCTTACATAATAATTTTTTCAGCAGCCTTTACTCCTATCCCATATAAAGTATTCACTGTTACAGCCGGAGTTTCAAAAATATCTGTCTTGCCATTTGTAATGGCATCAATTGTCGGACGTGGGACTAGATTTTATTTAGTTGGTATCTTGTTTAAATATTTTGGAGCAACAGCAAAAAAATATATTGATAAATACTTAAACCTGCTAACCATTCTGGTTGTTATAATATATTTTCTGGCATTTTATCTCATTCCTGAGATGCTGAAGTAACCCACAAGTGACGATACTCGACGACCGATTCTCCCATGGGGCCTATTGAAAAGCCTTTTACTTGAGGTTTTAATAACACATTCACGGTATAAAAATACATAAATATGCATGGTGCCTCTTCAACTATGTATTTCTCTGCCTCTTTGTATAATTTTGCTCTTTTGTCTTGCTCTGTTTCAAAACGAGCCAAGTCGAGTATTTTATCAAACTCTGTATTGTTGAATCTTGTAAAGTTGTATGCAACCTTAATGTTTGAAGAATGAAACATGGTATGTAATAAGGCGTCAGGATCTGGATAATCAACTGTCCACCCCATTCTGAAGAAGGATGTTTTACCGCTTTCAATATCAGCAAGATGTTCCCCAAAGTCTAATCCTTTTAGTTTACATTCTACTCCTATATCCCTGAAATTGGCTTGAATAAATTCAGCTGTGCGAGTGTGTATCGGATCTTTATTGTATTTTAAAGTTATTGGGGGCAAGCCTTTTCCATCAGGATAGCCCGCCTCTGCCAGAAATTTTTTAGCTTTTTCGATATCGTATTCATAACCGACTAATTCTTCGTTATATCCAGAAATACCGGGCGGTAAAATTCCTTTTGCGACTTGAGCTCTTCCGTTTAAAACCAGTTTCACAATATTTTCTCTGTCTACCGCATAATTCAATGCTTTTCTAAGAGGCAAATTGTCAAACGGCTTTTCATTAAGATTAAAACCCAAATAATTTATTCCCCATAAATTTGTTTCAACTAAATTAGGTGAAAGAATTGGGTCCTGCTTAACTCTTTTATATATTGAGTCAGGAACATCAACTTGTGAAAGCTGTCCTGCCATAAAATCGCTAAAACGCCTATTTTCATCTGGTATAACAGGGAACTCAATTCGATCTAGCCAAGGCCGCCCCTGAAAATATTCATCATTAGCATTTAAAGATATTGTATCACCATTTTTACCCATCCAATAAAACGGCCCTGTACCGACAGGGCAAGCATCAAGCTCATCGGCGTCTTCATAAGGTATAATAAAGGCATTGCACATTGCAAGCAATGATATAAACGGCGAAAAGGGATTGTTAAGAGTAAACTCAACCTTATTTTCATCCAAAATACGAATACCCGCAATATCATTGCTATTTTGTTCAGTAAAATCTTTTGCACCCTTAATAACCCAATATAGTGCATTCTGGAAATTGTCATTTGGCGCTAACAGCCTTTTAAACGTATAAACCACATCTAATGCCGTTAGTTGGCGTCCACCATTTTTAGTTGGTTTGCCACAAACAGTTTTATGAAACTTTACATTGTTGCGAATGCGAAAAATATAAGTAAGCTTATCTTCGCTGATAGTCCAATCTTCACACAAGGCCGGAACTATATTGCCCTTCGCATCAAAACAAACCAAACCATCGAATATTTGTCTGGCAACCTCATGAGAATTAGAATCTTTAATTCTTGCTGGATCTAATGTAATAAAAGAGTCAGAGAAGGCCCTTCGATAAACACCGCCATAAGATGGTTCTTGTTTGGCATAAGGCAAATCTTGGCTTTTACCAGTAAAAAAATAAAAGCCCCAAAAAAGCAAGGCAAGCAAGATAATCAATAATAAAACTCTCTGTCGACCCATCACACACCGACTCCTATTAGCTATTATTATAATAGCACTCGGCAAAATAATCTGCAACTATCCTCTAATTCTCTCTATAAACACTTATATTATTTAACTTTATTTATAAAACAACTACCATAAGTTTCAAGCTGCCTATA
>JAQVCG010000069.1 GCA_028689875.1 Candidatus Rifleibacteriota bacterium
ACATATCGGCAATTTTGAAGATATTTATAAGGCAAAAGCTTTCATAAAAAATAATTTGGCGAAAGCGGCAAAGTGTGGTAAAATTACCACAGAGGTAAAATATGCAGATTGAACTTTGGCCGATTGATAAACTGATACCTTACGACAACAACCCGCGAAAGAAGCAGGCGGTGAATGAAGTTGCCAATTCGATTAAAGAATTTGGTTGGCAGCAGGTTATCACGGTCGACAAAGAGAATGTAATCATAATCGGGCATACGCGCAGATTAGCCGCTCTCAAACTTGGCTTGAAAGAAGTGCCCGTTAAGGTTGCGAGTGAATTAACGCCCGAACAGTGCAGACAGCTTAGAATTGCTGACAATGCGACCAGTGCCGTATCTGAATGGGAACTTGAAAAGCTGATGCAGGAATGCGCAGCAATGCCGGAAGTTGAGTTTAAGGATTTCGGCCTTGATTTGGAAGCGGAATTGCTTAAAGCGCAAGGTTTGATGCCTGACGATGGTTCAGAAGAGTCGCAAGAAGGCGTTAAGCAAAATGACAAGATAACTGTTATAATCGACGATATGAGTCAGAAAGCAGAGATAAAAGCGGCTGTAACGGCGGCTATTGAGGGGCTTGAGGCTCACGTAAAATAAAATCGGAAGGTGATTGATATGGCTGGAAAGCCGGAAAAAAAGGTTGATGCAGGAAAGCTGAAGCCTGAGAAGAAACGAAAGAGCAATGCGGGGTCGAAAAGTAAATATACTGATGAATTTCCCGCATTAGCAGAAGGGTTCGCGCGTCAAGGGCTTTCCGATGTTGATATAGCAAAAAACTTAGGCATTAGCCTTGAAACATATTACTCTTATCAAAAAAGGTATCCTAAATTTTTTGAGGCAATACGAGAAGGTAAGAAGCCAGCAGACCTAATTGTAGAGAATGCGCTTTATAAAAGGTGCATTGGATGCGTAGTTGAAGAGGAACATACCGAAATAAGCAAGGGCGAAAACGGTAAACAGATCGTTAGAAAAAAGATTATAAAAAAACAATTACCGCCCGATGTAAATGCTGCCAGATATTGGCTTTCTAATCGCCAAAAAGAGCGATGGAGCAATAATCCTGAAACTGCAAAAGAAATTGATGAATCATTGCCGAATCTTGTTGTGGTGGAGATTGGCCTTGACGATAAGATTGTTGATAACGATATTGTCGAGGGTGAAAAAGAATGACCACACAGAAACTTGTTTTAAAGCCAAGCGCGTTTAAGGTTTACAAAGACCAGTCAAGATTCCGCGTATTGGCTTCTGGTCGACGTTTTGGCAAGACCCGCTTAGCTGCAAGCGAAATGCTTAAATTTGCAACGCGAAAAAAGGGAGCGATTGTTTGGTATTTAGCACCTTCGTATCGCATGGCAGCCCGCCTAATGTGGAGTATCTTAAAATCAATTATTCCAGATCAGTGGATTTTCAAGAAAAACGAAACAAATTTAACTATAATCTTGATAAACGGCTCAATATTAAGTCTTTGCGGCGGCGAAAACTATGATGGTTTGCGCGGCTCAGGTATTGATTTTATTGTGCTTGATGAATTTGCTTTTATGCGGCCAGAGGTGTGGTCAGAGGTAATTCGTCCGGCACTTTCTGATAAGCAAGGTCATGCGCTTTTTATCAGCTCTCCCGATGGTTTAAATCATTTTTATGACTTCTATCAGCGCGACGCAAAAATGCCGGGTCAGGGCTGGAAGTCGTGGCAATTTACCACGCTTGACGGTGGATGGGTGCCGCCAGAAGAAGTTGAGGCTGCAAGACGCGAACTTGATAGCAGAACTTTCGACCAAGAATATATGGGCGAATTTAAAAGTTTTTCAGGGCGCGTTGCGTATGAGTTTGGTCGCGCTAATTATGAACATGAGTTATGGTATAACCCCGACAAAGAGCTGATTGTTGGACTCGATTTCAACTCGGCGCCAGGTATAGCGGCTATAATGCAAGATCAGATAATGCCAGGGCAATTTGAGACCGTAACAATTGGCAACGAAACGATTAAGTCTCAGGTAGTCGGCACTGGCGCTATTGGCGAGGTCTGGATACCTCAACATTCTAATACCCTACTTGTTTGCCAGAAACTTTATGCAGACTGGAAAAATCACAAAGGCCCGATAACTTTTTACGGCGACCCTGCCGGTGGTCAGAAGAAATCAAGCGGCGTGCAGGGAACTGACTGGGAGCTTGTGCAAAACTTTTTTAAGCAAACCGAATGGCGCGACCGCATAACATACGATATTCCGCGCGGACACCCTAGCGTAAGATCAAGAATCAACGCTATGAATGCGCGAATTAAATCAATCGACGGCGTTATCCGGTTTATGGTCGACGCGGGAGCCGCTCCCCATATTGTCGATGATTTTGAGCGTTTAACGGTGCTTGAAGGCTCTAACGGCGAAATTGATAAGAATGCCAATAAGAAAATAGGCCATTTATTTGATGCTGTTTCTTATGCTATCGAACGCAGACACCCGATATTTGACGGCCACGCGGCAACAGTAATCGACCTTTAAAATTTGCACAATCTTAAATTTATGCTACGATTAACTTGAAAGCACTAAGGGGATAATATGAAAATTGAAAAAGTATCTATTGATAAACTATTACTAGACCCTGCAAATGCTAGAAAGCACGGCAAAAAGAATCTTGATTCTATCAAGGGCAGTCTGGCAAAGTTTGGCCAACAAAAGCCGATTGTGGTCAATGCTGATAATGTAATAGTTGCTGGTAATGGCACGTTGCAAGCCGCGAAAGAGCTAGGATGGAAGGAAATAAACATCGTTCGCACTGATTTAAAAGGCAGCGATATAACCGCGTTTGGCATTGCTGACAATAGAACGTCTGAGCTTGCTGAATGGGATGATGACGTTTTGAAAGAACTGCTTGAAGGCTTAAAAGCAGAAGATTTTGATTTATCTGCTATTGGATTTGATGACGACGAGTTTGCAGAATTGATGGGCGGTAAAAGTAAGGAAGGCTTAACCGATGCTGATGATGTGCCAGAACCGCCAAAAGTGCCAATAACAAAAATGGGCGATATTTGGCAACTTGGCAACCATAGGCTTATGTGTGGTGATTCTACTGACGATAAGTTGATTGCCATATTGATGAACGGTAAGATTGCAGATTTATGGTTGACCGACCCACCTTACAATGTCGCTATTCAGGGCGGAAATCATGGAGACCCCAGTCGAAACAATGGATTAAAGATACAGAACGATAAAATGGGCGACGAAACTTTTGTGGATTTTATAAAAAAGGCGTGCTTGTCGGCAAAGTCGGCATTGAAGGATGGCGGCGCATTTTACATTTGGCACGCAAACAATACTAGTCGATTGTTTCAAGACGCGATACACGAAGCGGGGTTGCAAGTTCGACAACATTTGGTTTGGCTGAAAAGCTCTATCGTAATGGGTCAGCAGGATTATCACTATAAACACGAACCCTGTTTATATGGATGGAAGGACGGCGCGGGTCATTTTTGGGGCAATGATAGAAAGCAAACAACAATACTAGAATTTGATAAGCCGTCTAGAAACGGCGTTCACCCAACGATGAAGCCGGTTGACTTATTCGAGTATCAGATTTGCAATAATACGAAAATAAACGGATTAGTGTTGGATAGCTTCGGTGGCAGCGGAACAACTATCATAGCATCCGAAAAAGCGCAAAGATGCGCACGTGTGATGGAGCTAGACCCTATTTACTGCGACGTAATAGTCAAGCGATGGGAAGATTTTACGGGTAAAAAGGCTGAACTGCTATCATCATAATTGGTGTTTTTTTTAAATTGTGCTACTCTGAGAATGAAATAACCTTGCAGGAGAATTAACATGGCTTTTGAAGTAATGCCGAAAACGATAACAGCGGCGGTTTCGCCTGCTTATAAACGACAAGTGAACGAGTGGCGGATGATTAACGCTCTTTTGGGCGGCACTGGTGTTATGCGTGCGTTCGGTGAGCTATATTTGCCACGCCATGATAACGAAAGCGTTAAAAGCTATGCAAAGCGCCTACAAAAAGCCGTTCTTGCTCCATTCTTCAAGCGTGCAGTTAATTTCTCGACTGGCAAGGCGTTTTACAAGCCGATTACCCTTGAAGCCGCCGATGGTAAGTCTGAATTGTCAGATAAAATCATAGAATTAGTAAATGATGCCAACCGAAAAGGCGATTCGTTTGCAAAGTTCTGCAATACCTCATTTAAAGACGCATGGGCAAAAGGTCTAGGCTTTATCTATGTCGAGGCTCCTGCTTTTGATACCAACGAGGTCAGAACGCAGGCGCAGGTAGACGCTATCGGATATCGGCCTTATCTTGTTTACGTTCCCGCTGAGGACGTGCTAGACATTGAGATAAACGAAGATGGTAAAATTATCTACGTGAAAATGCTTGAGCGTTTCACCCGCTTTAACGCGTCGATTAAAGCAACCGAAGAACTTACTAGAATCCGCGTGGTTACTCAGGCAGAGATTGCCGTCTACGAAAGGCCGGTTATCACCGTAAGCACCGCCAGTCGTCAAGTTAAACAAACTCCCGAATTTACAGAATACACAATCGCGCCCGACTACCCGATTGCTAACACTCTTGGCCTTGTTCCGCTTGTGCCGATTTACACAGGCGAAAAGAAAGCTGATTTTGAGTGTGTCAGCTCTCTAATAGACCTTGCTTATACAAATGTGCAGTATTTTCAGGATGAGAGCACGCACGAGAACGCTATTCAGTTTGCAGAGTTCCCGCTTTTGATTCTCACTGGCTCAGACGGCAAGGAAATCACTATCGGCGCTAATAAGATGATTGCCATTAAAGACGACAAAGCTAACTTGAAATATGTTGAGCACTCAGGCAAAGCGCTTGAAGCAGGGAGATTAAATCTCGAAGACTTACGCGTGAAAGCCGGCTATTGCGGCCTTAAAGTGCTTATGAGTGATAACGCCAACGGAAAAAGTGCCAATTCAACTGCAACTGAAGCTGAAATTGAGAATATCGACGCAAACAGTGAGCTGAAAGTAGCTTCTGACAACTTTGTGGACTCAGTGAATTATGCTTTGTGGCTTTATGAGCTGTATCTCGGCACCGCGCAACCAAACGGACAGGCAAACTTTATTGCAAAGCTCGACGGCTTATATTCAGTGTCGCAGTCAGATGTTAGAGAGATTGCCGCGTTGATGGAGCTTAAATCAGCCGGTGAAATGCGTCTTGAAACGCTTTACAAAGAATTGAAGCGGCGCGGCTCGGTATCAGATGATTTTGATATTGCGTCTGAGGTTGCTTTTGCTGAAGAAAATAGAAATAATCCAGAGGGTGTGTAATGCCAAGCGCGTCTAACGTTTTAAGAGATATTTTTACAGCAAGAGCTTTTGACTTAGAAAAGGTCAAAACAGCCAGCGCAAAGAATATATCGAAAATTCTCGAAGCTCTCATGCGCGAAATTGAGCGTGAATTGAGAGACGCAGACCCTACTGGCGTAACTCGGACGGCTTATCAGAAAGAAAGGCTTGGCAAGCTTTTTAATATGGCTGACAAGACGATTAAGAGCCAGTATAAGGGCATTGGCGGCATTGTTAAGAATGAGCTGATGACATTGGCAGAAATTGAGGGCTTATTTGCTGCAAAAGCGATAAATGCCGTTCTCAAGGTTGATGTGCTTGACTATGTCGTTTCGCGTGAAGTATTAGAGAAATTAGCAACTGAAACACTAATTGAAGGCGCTCCGAGTGCTGAATGGTGGAGTAAGCAAGCGGTAAGTCTACAAGATGAATTTAAGCGTGTAATGCGCGTCGGTGTCGCAAAAGGCGAAACTTTGCAGCAGATGAGCGCAAGAGTTATGGGCACGCAAAAACCGTCGTTGTTAGGCGTTCGTGGCAAAGTTCCAGGCGTTACTGATGAGGTTATCGAAGGCTTAACGTATGAGCCGGGCTTGTTGAAGAAAGCGCGGCGTAATGCTGAGGCGCTGGTTAGGACTAGTTATCAGACTGTTATGTCAGAAGCAAGACAAGACGCTTATCGTGCTAATGATGACGTAATCAAAGGTAGCGAATTTAGCGCCACACTCGACAGCCGCGTTACTCCGCGTTGTGCGGCTTATGACGGCGCTCAGTGGGATTTAAACGGCAATCCGATAGGCAAGAAAAAACTTCCCTTTGCGCAGCCACCTTTACATTGGGGTTGCAGAAGTATTTTACTACCCGTTATGAAAGACCTCGAAGAAATTCTAGGCGTGCCAGGCATGTCAGAAATGCCAAACAGCACCAGATCAAGCATCGATGGGCAAATATCGACAGATGTAACATTCGACCAGTGGATGAAATCGCGGCCTGTCTCAGAACAAATTGAAGTCTTGGGAAAAGGTAGACAAAAGCTGTATTCTGAGGGCAAACTAACCCTTGCCGACATGCTGAACCCGCAAACAGGGCAAGTAATGAGCCTGAAAGCATTGCGCGAAAAGACTGAAAAGGGGCTGTTTTATGTGCCAAAATAAAAAGCTAGTATTTTGCTTGCATTTGTGCTAGAATGCTTGCAAAGAGGTATTATAAATGGCAAAATTAGAACATTGGCAATTGAAGCAAAGGCAAGGGCAGCCGCTAGATATTAAAGAACAGCTAACGGCTAATCGTATAAAAGCATATTATGAGAAGCTTAACGGTGAGGTTTATGTTAGCTTTTCGGGCGGCAAAGATTCAACTGCACTATTGCATCAGGTTAGACGAATTTATCCGCATGTGCCCGCCGTTTTTGTTGACACAGGCCTTGAATACCCTGAAATCCGAGATTTTGTGAAAACAATTGATAACGTGATTTGGTTAAAACCAAAAATGCCATTCACGCAAGTAATCGATAAATATGGCTATCCTGTAATTAGCAAAGAAACCGCACAAAAAATAAAGGAAGTTCGCGAAACGAAAAGCGAAAAACTTAAAAGCAAACGAATAAATGGCGACGAAAAGGGTAACGGCAAAATTTCTGACAAATGGCAATTTTTAATCAACGCACCATTTAAAATCTCAGATCGTTGTTGCCATGTTATGAAAAAAGAACCAGTTAAAAAATACGAAAAAGAAACAGGCAGAAGCGCGATTGTTGGCACTATGGCGGCAGACTCAAGACTTCGTGAAAGTTCTTATCTGCGACATGGTTGTAATTCGTTTGAGGGGCGGGCAATGTCAACGCCCATGGCCTTTTGGCTTGAGCGTGATGTTTGGGATTATATCAAAAAATATAATATTCCTTATTCTAAGATTTACGACATGGGATATTCGAGAACCGGATGTATGTTTTGTATGTTCGGCCTGCACATGGACGAAAGCAATAGATTTGATAGGATGAAAATCACACATCCAGAAATTTACAAATATTGTATGGATAAATTAGGATTACGTGAGATTATTCGGTATTGTGGTATTGTATCGCAGCCCAGTTTATTTGATGAGGTAGAAAATGAATAGAGAAGTATTCTTTGTAGTTGTCGCAAAGCCTGACACCAAGCCGGAATACGTTAATATCTTGGCCGATTGCCTGCGTCGAAGCTACAAAGGCAGATACAAGCTGATTTGTATGACCGATAACTCGGAGGGCTTAGGCGATGATATTACCGCAATTTCTTTGCGTAGTGGCGGCGATAACGTTTTGGATTATCTCAAACAATTACACTCGAATGTAAATCATATAACCTTGATTCTTGAGCCGGAAACGCTGTTTCTTGGCGACATAACCGACACGGTGGATAAAGTTATCAACTCGGGGCATATATCTAGCGTAGATGGCGCGTATTCGTTTTATGAGTATCAATATGAATGGGGTAAAATGCCGCCGCCGGTTGATGCAAAAATCGTTTATTTTGATAGCATCACGAAACCTTGGCACGCAGCATACCGTAAATTATCTTGGATTAAAAACAACTACCGCCACACAAAACGCGCAATCGTGCTAGGTTCAGCCGATACCCTGCAATCAGACCTTGCAAGCCTCGGAAATATTCGAGAAGGCGCGGCAATCTTTGTTATCAACCATACTGGCTTTAAATTCCCGATTCGAGCCGACTATTGGGTAACTTTGCACCCTGAATGCTGGCACGAATGGCTACCAAAACGCAAGGCAGCTGGTTTTAATATGGATTTTAAATCTATCGGTTATAATGCTTTGAATCAAACGCCGAAGGGTATGGATAGAGGCTCGTCTGATTGGGGTGGCATGTCAGGATTATTTGCGGTTAAATGTGCCTTTGAAGAAGGCTTTGAAGAAGTAATCCTTTGCGGCGTGCCAATGACCGATACGCCTTATTTTTGGGGCAATAAGCTGCATTACAAGATTCTGCCATATCGCAAAGGTTGGGAAAAGCACATCGACAAGCTGAAAGGCCGCGTTTACTCGCAATCGGGCTGGACTAAGGAATTGTTAGGCAGCTTCATGTAAACGAACAGCTTAGTTAATTAACTGGGTCGAACGCCTCGCTTATGCGGGGCTTTTATTTTGCCTATCAAATTATCCCGATCTTGATAGACAAGCCATTTTGATTATCAAGCTTGGCAGACAAAAGAAAACCCGCATTTCTGCGGGCTTGTTGGTTACTGAATGTTTTACTCTCCTATTACGCTATCAATCCGCAAAACTTCGCCGTGACTCTCATAAATAATCTCTTTCAGAGTGTTCTCTGCATCTTCCTTTGTTGCAGTCGGCTCGCATCGCAATTTAATCTGTGCAGTTATAAAGAATAGCCTGCAGGATTTGCCTAATTCCGGCTTTTTGCTTTCTTTCGCCGCCTGAATTTCAGCCCGCTCCATTTCAAGCATTGCGCGTTCGATTGTTGTCTTGCGCTTTTCTTCTGCTGCTTGTTTCTGTGCCAGTTCGAGAGCTTCTTTTTGCTTTTCAGCGTCGATTTTTGCTTGTGCTTCTCGCTGCTCTGCCAATTTCGCCGCATTGTCGCGCTCTGCTGCGATCTCTACCGCCTGCGCAAGCTGCTTCGCGGCTTCTTCTTCGCGTTTGTGCGTTTCTGCAAGTATGCGGTCGGCTTCTTCCCTTGCTTTGCGCTCTGCCTCGGCTCTGATTCTATCTTCGGCGGTCTTCTGCTGCTTGATAATGCCGTCGATAAGCCCGTTGAGATTTGCCGTGTAGATCGCTTCTGATTCTTTGATAAACGGCTCGATCAACTTGTCGTAAATCCCGCCAACAACCCCGGCGCGTTCAGTGATTGCATTGAGGTTAGCCTTGCGACTCTCGACCATATCTTGCACTGCTTTATCTGCTTTAACTATCTCTGCAACCTTTTCGATTGCCGATTTCGTCAGGTTCGCCTTGTCGGTCAGGTTGCTCAAGATTGCCAGCTTTTCGATGTTGCCTGTTTGGTATTCTTTCGCGACTTCATATTCAATGTAAAGCGCATCAAGTTCATTCTGCAACAGTTTTTTGCAATATTCGCGCTGCTTGTCCTCGAAAACTGCTACCTGCTTTAGAATCTTTTCGCGGCTATCAAGTATCAGCTTGGCAAGCTCGACAGCCTGAGCATTAAAAACATCGACGGGCGCGGAAAGCTCTTTCTTGACGTCTTTGCGGCGTTTGTCAATTTCTCCTGCAAGTTTGTTGAGATCAGTTGCCATTTTCTTGGCTTCCGGCAACGTCTCGATACTCACTTCAATATCATATTGCTTGAGATTTTCAAGCAGGTCTGCTTTGATTTCGGCCAAGTTTGCGCTGATTTGCGCGGGTATGATTGTGACTTGTAATTCGTTCATTTTTTTCTCCACCTTGTTTGTTGATAATTTACCCTTAGTTGGGCATATTCCGTCTATTTCGTCCTGAACTCTTTCGTAATATGCCTTCATTTAAGCACCTCGTTTATTTCGTTGTAGTCGGGATTGATTATTTCTGGTTCTGGCAGTTCAAACACTTCAAATGCATTTTGGCCACCTTCACGCCAGTCGTATTTATCGTCGCAAGCACTAGCGACGGCATCAGCCCTCTCTTTGTTGGCAAAAACACCAACAATGCCAGACGACACGCCACATTCAATGCAACCAATGTTTACTACAATGTATTTTTTTTCCATTTAATCACCTCTTTGTTAATTTGTTAGGCAGTTCTAGCGCGATTAAGCCAGAATTGCAAGCTGATTAGTTTAATTCTTCAATTTCAGTCAGCAAAACGTCGCGGGCAAAGTCAATGCTTCCAAGACTGCCGTCTTTGATGCAGGCACCAAGCGTGTTGATTGCTCTTTGCAAGTCTACAATATCTTTCTTTTGCCTGCTTGCTTTGAGTAGTGCAACCTCAGCGGTTGCCAATAGTTCCTCGTTTGTCATTGTTATACCCATTTTAGCCCATAAGTCTTTTGCAATCAGATATGGGCAAGATTGATCGTGTTTAACGACTTTCGTTGTCGGA
>JAQVCG010000070.1 GCA_028689875.1 Candidatus Rifleibacteriota bacterium
AGAGCCAAATAACAATTCTTAAAATGAACTAATTTGTCGGGTCTTTTATATACATTTTTTTTGGGAGGCACATCTGTTTCTGAAGGCTGTTTTAGAGGAGCCTTAGTCGGTAGCTCGGGTGCCATTTCAAAATACATGGGAATATATTCAGGAAGAGTAATAACAACCTCTATACCTAATTCAGATGCTTTTTTTAAAATGTTAATAAACTCTTGCTTGTAATGCTTTAAACCCGGATCATTTACTCTTAAATCTAAAAAATCAAGCTTTCCCCGCCACTTTGCCAATGAACCGTTTTTGCTTATAGAAATAGAAGGCGACAAGGGGTCTTTCCCGCCTCCGATGGCCTGTTCCACATAACCAAGAAAAAAAGTTGTATCGTTGTTTATCATAATTTGCGATATTACCATAAGTGGTCATAAGATGCAAACACCGCATTTTTTTAAAAATAATGTTAATTTATTAAAGCAAATTGCCGATATTTATTGAAGTATAGAGTAATTGCAGGAGGCAAAAAAATGAGACTAAATCAAAACGAAGCATATTATATTCTGACTAACCTTGACGAGTTTGTTTCTAACTTCGAAAAAGGTACAGAGAAGAAGGTTACACCGGGAGCCATGAGAATAATTCAAGAAATTCTCACCGAAGCATCTTTTCCGGAAAAAACCCGTTCAAGACTTCTGCACTGATTTTTATCTTCTAAGTTTGCCAGAGCTGTTTATTTGGCTTTCAAGGTCAGCAATTTTAGATTGTATAACACCGTCTAAGTCAGATAAAGAAGCAAAGCTGTCTTGAATTCGCTTCCATAAATCTTCGAGTTCTTGCATTTCGGCTGTTTTATATCTACTAGAGCCAACAGAGCGAATAACTTTTGCGTATAACCTTTGTGCTTTTGTATATTGGCGTTTAATTCGTGCAAAACCACCTACAACTCTAAGTGATTGAGCAAGAATTTTGGACTGCGAAGTTGTAGACTCTTTATCGATGCTATTATACTTATCTAATTCCTGGTTATATATAGCGATATAATCAGATATATTTTCTTCAAAGTTCTTGAGCGAATCAATTATACTATATTCTATATTCGGAACTTTTAAATAACGAGACAGCAGAGCAAGTTCTCTGTTCAAATTTCCGAGTGTTGTAATTATATTTCTATACCTTATATCTGTTCGAGATTCAGGCGGAATTTCGTTTGCATCTTCCGTTATTTTTGTAACAACTTCAACCAAATTTGCGCATTCATCTGCCGTCTCTTCAAACCAATCCTGCGGTCTTCCGTTGGCAGTCGAGAATTCCAGTTGTATTGGCTTAAATTGTGTCAAGACTGTATTTACTTTTTCTAAAAGTTGCGCAAAAATTTCATCACTTGAGGTTGTGTCGGGCCTTACCTTGGCTTTCTTAATAAAGTTCAATACCGCTTGAACTGTGGTTTCTGCGAGCTTTATGGCATTATCAAGCTTCATAACTGCCGGTCTAAATATTTTCGCCCTCTCTTTCGATAACTTCATACGATTGCTGGCATTAGCTAAAATAATTTTCGCCTCAACGATTTGACTATTCAATCTGCTGGCGCATTTTTCAGCTATTTCTAAGTCAGAAGACAATAGTTTTTTTTGCAGGCGAATAAATGCAAAGTTTTTATTCAGTTCATTCTGCTGTTTAATAATCGAGTTTGCACGGGCAGCCATAGCATCGATAAGTTGAGTATCCTGCATTGCCGAACCCATTTTATCTGTATCTTTCTTCCATTCTTTTTCTATCTGGCCAACATCAATCTTTTCTTTTTTTGATTTACCGCCGCTTATAATTGCTTGTTCGCCGGCACTTATATCCATAATTTCACCGGACGTTCTGACCCTAATTTGAACTCGACCACGCAAACATCTTATTATGTCACTATCCGGGCTTGTTCCACACACAATATTTGTGCCCTTAATTCCGGCGACAGCCTGATTCATCTCAATATTAAACTCGCCGCCCTCAACCATTTTCTTCATATTTATCCAAACGTTTCCGCTTAATATTTTAATGCTGCTAACTTGGGTTTCAGGCTTTGGCAATACCATTATAGTGTTCTGCTTTACAACAAAGGTCGACATATCGGTAAGGCTTAAAATTGCCCCTGAATCTATTTCTGTCCAGATTCTGTCATTAAAGCGAAGTACAGTGTCTAAACTAGCGTATTCATAAGCGTCATCAAATTCTTCGTCGGGACGAACCGCAACCTGGCCATGTAAATCGCTGAATCTTATACCGCAATCTTCATATGCTGACGCTAACATCGGTAAAGCCACCACAAACAACAGCACGCATAGTATCTTTCTCATATTTATTCCCTAAAAAAAGTTGTGAATAATGTAATACTACAATATTCACAACTTGTACTCAAATTATATATTTTTTTTGCAAATAATCAGAACGACTGTTCAAGTTTTCCCATAAATTCTGTAATAACCATTGGTTTTGCAAAATTCCAAAGCAAATCTTGCATATTCGAATCATAGGTCTTGTAGAATGTCTTTTCATACGAAGCGGTGAAAGTAAATTTGAGATCTTCTTTCAGAGGCTTAATATATTCAAACTCTACCGAAGGCTGCAATTCGTCTTCCCAGTCACGAATCGGATCAACTTTGTTCTGCTTGTAATAATTTCTGAATTCAATTCTTCTCAAGCTGGGACTTAGTTTCCATTCGTATCTATCAGGTCTTTCATAACCAATATCAACCCCTGTATACATATTCTTATAATCAACGTATGCAGTTTCATCATAGATTCTGCTGTTTAACCCGGTGTTCCAAGAAACATTCAGCCTGTCGAATCTCCACATCAATTTTGCAATACTGTTGTGGTCGTCAAAGTTCATTGAGTTACCCACCACAGTATCTCTGGAATGATAAGTGTGGTCGAATCTGAATCTTAAGGTATCATTCACATTTTTCTGAACCATTAAATGGACCTGATTATTTTTGTGGGCCATATTTCTGCTGTTTTCATCGTTATCTATAAATCTATAATCAAGTTGAGCCCGGGTCTTTTTTGTAAGCTTCATTTTGGTTGCCAAGAACAGGTCAAGTTCAGAATAGCCGCGCAAAGAGTCTGAACCATATTCATGCTTATTGTGCTGGGCTTCAAAAACATAAGTCAATACGCTGTGCATAGGCAAAGTGTAAGCAAATCTCAAATAGTTGTCATAGTAGCTTGTTCTGTAAAGATTAACAGCTTCGTCATTATATGATCTTCTGTCGAAGGTATTAGAAACAGAAACCTCTGCATTGTTGCTATAGGTCTTATTGAATTCAGCATACAAATTTGCATTGCTATAGTCTAAATCATTTACAGTTCTGTATTTTCTATTTTCAAGTTTTGCTTCAGCAAACACTATGCTTTCATCTTCAATCCAAGTTTCCTGGTCGGCAAGAGCAAATTCATGAAAATTCGATCTTTCGTAATTCGGATAACTTCTAACTCTGTAACCGAAGCTGGTAAGACTTTCACGATTTGCATCAGGTTTTCTGTTCAAGAATACTTCGAAATTGTTATCTCTGTAGTCTTTAGAAACCGCATCAGGATACGAAGTAGTCTGGAAAGAATTTTTAATGCTCCAAACTCTTTCTTCGCTTTCCTTCATCATGTATGACATGTTCAAATAATTTTCACGCACAACTTCATTTCTTTCACGCTGCAAATATCTTTCGTCAAGTGTAAAAGCGTGATCTTCATCGGTCTGATAGGTTAAGATCAATCTGAGCTGATTCAAATTGTTGGGTAAATCATACTCGGTAGTCGGAACCCCGACTGTGCTCTGAGATTCATACTTTTCTTCTCTATCACGTGCTTCAAGAGCCACAGAACCGGTCATTTTAATTTTTCCGTAATCTGCGTCAGCTGCTAAAGCTGCTCGTCTTGAAATGCGTTCTGCTTCAATTTCGGCCTTTTTCGCCGCAAGTTCAGCTTCTCTTTTCGCCTTTTCAGCTTCAGCAAGAGCCTGCGCTTTTCTTGCAGCTCTGATTTTTTCTGCTTCAACTGCTTGCTTTGCTTCTATTGCTTTAAGCACGTCTGCCATATCCATTGCCGATTCGATAGCATCCTTTTCGGGCTCCGGCTCAAAAAGGTGTTTAATGTCTTCTCTGGCTTCGGGCTTAACAGCAACCACTAAATTGTCATCTTCGTTTTGAATTTCGTTATCAGCAGAATAAGCTACCGGTGCTACTACCGGTTTAGCTTTCGACGCAGCAACAACACCGGATTTAGTGTCAGCTGCTATTTTTTCTTTTACTTTTTCGCGGGCTTGGTCAAAAGCGCTCTTTCGGGCCGGCTCTCTTTTTAAAACACTCAAAGCTTCAATATAGCTTGCATCATATTCCTTTGCCGGCGCCTTCGCTACAACTTCAACACGTTGCGGGGCAGCAACTTTTGAAGCTACAGCACTAACTGTGGCCGCCAGAACATTTGCTTTAGCGACTGCTGTATCTGCCGCAGATGAAGCTGAACTTACAGCCGCGCTTGCGGCAACAGAAGCAGCTGCAGACACAGGTTTTTTAAGACCTGCCAATGCCGATGCAAATTTGCTTCTTTCAGCCATTTTTTCTTTTTCTGACTTAGCATTTTGTTCTGCCAAAACACGTGCTATAACAGCCTGGCGCTCTGCTTCTTTTGCGGCCAGCATTTTTTCGCGTTCTGCTTCCATCTTCGCTCGTTCGGCTTCTAATTTAGCTTTTTCTGCTTCGCGTGCCGCATTAAGTTTTTGCAGTTCTTCTGCTTTGGTAGCTGCTAACTTTTGTTCTTCGGCCTCTTTTGCAGCTCTTTGTTCTTCAAGAACTTTTGCAATAGCTTCCTTGCGTTCTGCTTCTTTAGCGGCCAGCATTTTTTCGCGTTCGGCTTCTATCTTTGCTCGTTCTGCTTCAAGAGCCAAAGCGACTTCTCTTTCAGCTTGTTTCTTAGCTTCGAGTTCGGCTTGTTTTTCCGCTTCAAGCTTTTTGGCTATTTCAGCTTTCTTTTCTTCGATTCTTTTATTGATTTCTGCTTCTTCGTCTTTTCCATCATCCTGGCCTTTTTTCAAGGCTGCAAGCGCTTCGGCAAATTTTCCTGACGCAGGTTTAACAGGCGGTTTAGGTGCCGGAGCAACTACAGGTGCTGCGACAACAGGCTTAGTAATCGGTGCAACAACCGGTTTTGCCGCTACCGGTACAGATTTCTGGCCTGTAGGTCTCTTAAGAGCCGCAAGAGCTTCTTGGTAAGATGAATCAGCAACTTTCACTGGAGCCGATACTTTTACGGGTTGTATCTTTACAGGCTGCGCTTTTACGGGTTCTGCTTTTACCGGTTCGAGTGCTTTAGCCAAATCACGTTCTTTAAATTTATCATTATAAAAGTTCCGGATTTTTCTATATGAATCGTCTATTTGCCCAAACCCATCGCGTAACTCAGACGCGTCTTTCGGGTAATTTGAAATAGTGAATGAATACTGATCCTCGAGCAAATCATAGCGTCTCTGCACTTGATCCATGACATCCTCGGCATCGTATTTCAAGTCTTCGGCTTTTATTCCGTCGACTAATTGCATTTTCCGGTCGTATTCTTCAAGACGACGCATGTTATTAGCGAATTCCGACTCGTAACGCTTGAAAAAGGTAAGCGCATCTTTGCTCGCCTTTTCTAATGCTATAGCTTGAATTGGCGAACCGAATGCGATTGCAAAAACAATGATCGATGCTATAATTTTTCTGTTCATATCCTACTTTTCCTGTGCAGATTTTTCTTTTTAAGTTGATTACTCATTCATTATTTGCTGTAAAGTTCCACTCTCTTCGTCTAACCTCACAAAATCGACCTCAACGTCTCTCCACAATGCTTCTACTTCTTCAATCTCTCTCGTCTTATACATAGTCGGCGAAACACTTCTCAAAATACGCCTGCATTGCCTTTCAGCCCTTTTATATTCGCGCTTAACATTGCTGTATGTATTAACTATTTTTAAGTATTCACGTCTCTTTTTCTGCTTGGCTGCCAAACTACCTGTTCCCGTTGTTCGATATTCCTCAATAGCAGCTACAATCTGTCCTGTGCTCGCAGCAATATTATCCTGCAAGTCTCTCAAATAACTCAATACATCCGGAGAAACTTCAACAACTTCTAATGACTTACAAATCTTTTGAACTTCTTCAATATGCTTTTCGGCCTTTTTAGCTAACTCAGGCAGTTTCTTGTCTCTCGGGTACAAAATCTGTTCTTCGGCTATTTTGGCTGATTCTTTAACTAAAGCATCGTGGCATCGCCCCAACTTTTCGCGCGCATCAGCAAACCAGCTTCGCCCTTTCCCATTAACACCTTTTAAAATTGCCCGTCTAATTTCAAGGGAAATGTCATAAGCATCATTGAGAGATTTTTCGAGAGGTTCTATAGCTTCGATGGGTTTTTGAATGTTCTTTTCCGGTTCACTTTTTTCATAAACACCTGTGCTGGCCTTACCAAGCTTATTCTTAAAATATGCCAAAATGGTGTCAAGTCTTACAAGAGCGCTTTGAAGCGAAGTCTTTTTATATCCGTCTAACAGTTCAACATCTTCGCTTTCCTCAGACTTCTTAGCGCCTGTTTTCGCCTCTTTTTCGAAAGCTTCAATTCTAAGCTTGCCATTTCTGCCGTATTGGGCGGCTTCTGCCAGCATTGCTTGGAACTGTGCAATTTTATTTTTTAAAGAGGTTACGTCTGACAAAGTGCCACTACCGGCCATAATTCTTTCGTATTGCTGCAATATTACTTTGCCGTCGCTATCTATGTCGTCACTATATTTATTCAACTTTTTTGTTAAGTCATCAATGCTAAGCTCAGAACCGATTCTGCTTGTTTCTGACTCCCACCGTGCTTCTTCGTCTTGAATATCAAAAACGTCCACAATACCCTTAGCCGGTATATTGCGCATCGCATCGGCCAGTCTTTGTTTTAAAAGCATCCCCTGCCCTGCTCTCAAAACAGAAACGCCGGATCTTCCTTTTATCTTAACTTCTGCTTCACCGTTTAAAACTTTAATGTAGTTATCTAATCCATCAGGTGAAACAGATACGGTAATATTACCTCTGTTGAGTCTTACACTTGACTGACTCATTTCTATTCCAACAAAACCACTGTAGGAAATATTTTTTAAACTCAACCAGATATCGCCTGAAAGCAAATTGTATTTTATCTCATTATCTATGCTCTGGGTTAATACCGCAATAGCCTCACCTTTTAATACCATGATACCACGGTTAGAAAAATTAAGCACAGCGCCGGAATCATCTTTAACTAAAAGTCTATCGCCAACAGAAAATCGATCTTTTCTTTTGACAACCTTATATGATTCGTCAGTAGCCAAATCCGGTCTGACAAAAACATTGCCGTGTATATTATTGAAATCGACACTTAAAATGTCGGCAAACAGTGTCGTGCAACTTAAAATTGCGAAAATGAACAGCAGCGATCCGATCTGTTTCATCTTTTATAAACTCCTAAGAAAGCATAATGCCAGTCGTACAATGAAAATATACAATTGTCCGCTTTTTGCAAGTTGTTTCTTATAAAAGATAAACTTTTACTTCTTAACAGATACAGAAGTTACATTTCCCGCCTTATCACTCACTTCAAGTTTAATGTCATAAACTTTGCTGTTCGCAGGCTTCTTGACATAGATTTCTCTTCGGTCCGGGTCACTGTAAACGACTGCTTTTTTTCCGTTAATCGTAGCAGACATACCTAAGTAATCGACACCTTTACCCAAATCCGAAACGATAAAAATAAAACTATTTCCTATATCGTAATTAAAACCGACCCGCGAATATTTAACCTCGGGTGCTGAATTATCTTCTAAAATTATATATTTACCGCCTGTGCGAGTTACAAATGACAAAAGTCCATATTCATGTGTTTCACCATTGTAGCCAACGTTTCCATTATCACTTACGCAGTATACACCCAGCTTTTCAGGATTGCCGCGATAATTTGTAAAAGCCAGCCTCACTCTTGCTTCTGCGTCAAAAACTATATTATCAGGTTTCAAAGCCCAAACAGGGCTAATTTTAGGCAAACCCTTACTATTTACATACTTATTATCAAGAGACTTAAAAGTAACAAATGCGCCAAAATGCAGGCTTCTTTTATTAAAACGCACTTCAGCACCCTCTTCAGACCTGACAAGAGCACCATTATAATCTACAAATGATGTTTCATCTAACACTTTAACATTTTTTACCCAAGCACCGTATTGCCACCGAGCATCATTTTCGAAGGCAATCTCGATTGCATCTTCCCTTAAAATACATGGCATTCCAAAAACTGTATTTCTAGAGTCTCGACACTCAATCATACCGAAAACCGGCTTTTTATAGTTGTTTAACTTTGAATCAGTCTTTCGCTTTGCAACGGCTATAAGGCTAAAATGATTTTGAATAATCGAAAAATCGCCATAATCGGCCAAAACTTCACAAGAAATATTTTTGTCTTTGAACGAAATATTTGTGCAAGTTATGGCGCCGTCGGCCTTTATATTGTTATTACCGTAATCGTAGGCTTTAATGGCAAAATTCAATTTGCCCGCAGGATATTCTAAGGTGTTTAAAAAGCCGCTGTAACCTTCGTATGACTTTGCATAATCAAGGGTTTCAAAGGGCCATTTAAAGAGATTATAAACATAACCGGTTGATCTTATTGCAGTTTTAAAGCAGTCAAAAACCCAAGACGCCTGTCTGTCTTCTGAATAACTATATTTATGAAAAAGGCGCTCTATTAAAATTTTGCCGTTAACTATAAGCGAAACTTTTTCAATCCCAAATTTATTGCCAACTCCGTTTGAATCAGAAATTCCGCTCTGGAAACCGATTCTGCCAAAAACACTCGGAACCTTCGCCAACGCATAATAGGCCGCCGACTTTTTTATGCACTTCATTTTAAAAGGCAAAAAGCTGTTTTCTATTACAGTTCCGTATGCCATCGGCTCAATATACAAATCATGAAAGACCGGGAAAATAGAATCCGGTGGTCTGTAACCAAATAAAGCCGGTGCCAATGGCTCGTCGCTCATTGTTCGCATTTCAAAGTGCAAGTGCGAGGGACCTGAACCGGTTTCACCCGTAAAACCGACTATATCACCCTTTTTAACGGGAAACCTGCCGGGCTTGAAATAATCGTTAATACCAAAGGGCTTGCCGATTTTTTTAAGTTTTTTATCAACGTATTCTTTTAACTTGCCGTTAAAATCTTGCATATGCCCGTAAACGACTTTGGCATTAAGCTTGGGGTGATCAATATAAATAACTTTTCCGTAACTTCTGAAACTTACCCCTACCCTTGAAACATAACCGTCTTCAATAGCAATAATGGGAAAACCGTTGCGCTGCTTTGTACGTAAATCAATGCCCGCATGGTGTCGCATGCCTCTCAACTCGGCAAAACTCGAGCTTTGCGATATTTCTATATCAATCGGCCATAAAACCTTTTCGGCGCCAAAAGAAGAAACTAAACAAAATACAAAAAGAGAGAGCAATACCAAACGTTTCAAGTCAACCTCCGCTAACGCAAGCCAAAAACCTTCTTTCAAGTAAATGCGTATACGCAATGCTTATAGCATCGGCTTCATTGTCGTCTTTGACCTTAATTTTGAACTCATTTTGTATCCAGCACACAATATCATCTTTGCAAGCGTTTCCAAAGCCCGTTATGGCCATTTTTACTTTTCGGGCAGGATAAAAAAACACCGGCAAATTATTTTGTGCCGCACACAATCTCGCAATACCTCTCAGCTCACCCAATGCTATCGGTGTTCTCGGAGAAGTTTTAGCCGGCAGAAAAACGTCTTCAATCGCAACTTCTGTCGGCTTATACTTCTTGAACATTTCTGTTAAATACTCATAAAGAGCCAGAATACGCAACTGGGCATCGCCCTTGGGAAGCTTTACGCTATCGCTAAAAAGGAGCTTCTCGTTCTTAATATCGAATACGCTAATACCCAGTTTAGTAGCAAGGTCTAGTCCGATGAGAATTTTCAATTTAATCAGACCTTATTCTTTATTTTCTTGTTCGCGTTTTTGCTGCGCTTCTATTCTTCTTAAGTGTTCGGGGCTGGGAAAAAGCACCACCGATATGCCGCTTGAGATTCCGGCGGCTAGAGCCGAAACAGCCGTTGTGTTATATCCGAGTGCTTCAGAAATCAAAAGAGCAGGAAACATAACGCACAAAATTAACAAAGATCTTTTGGCCATGTAGTTCATTGATGATTTACCTGTCTTGGATTAGATTTACCCCTCGAAAAGCCGCCTTTTCTATTGTTATAGCGTTTCGAAGAATTGTTTTTGTCTCTATAGGGTTT
>JAQVCG010000008.1 GCA_028689875.1 Candidatus Rifleibacteriota bacterium
AAGATGGTAACGTAGTACCGGTAACCGTAATCAGCGCAGGTCCTTGCACAATAATTCGCAAGGGTGAAAACAGTGTTCAGGTTGGCTATCGTGAGATCAGACCTGAGGCAGTTAAGCGTTTGCTTAACAAACCCATGCGCATGAGCTTTGAAAAAGCCGGCGTTAAACCGTTCCGTTTCGTAAGATGCTTGCCCGCTGACGAACTTGAAAGCATTGAAGCTTTAACAGATATCAATGTATCAATGTTTAAAGAAGGTGATTCAGTAAGTATCACCGGAACCAGCAAGGGTAAAGGTTTCTCAGGCGCAATGGAACGCCACAATTTTAACGGCCAAAAAACAACACACGGTCAGTCAGACCGCGCACGCGCCACTGGTTCTATGGGTTCAGGGACAAACATGGCCCGCACTATTAAGGGCAAAAAATTACCAGGTCAATTAGGTAATGTTCGTCGGACCATAAAAGGTCTCAAAGTTGTAAAAGTTGATGAACAAAAGAATTTGATTTTGGTTAGAGGTTCCATCCCAGGTGCTGCAAACGGATTAGTTATTATCCGGCAGCAGGCATAAGGAACGGAGAGAAACATGGAAACTAAAATTTATACAATGAACGGAACCGAAAATGGTTCTATTACCCTTGATGATCAAATTTTTGCACATAATGCACATCCGCAGACTATCAATGATGTTGTAAAAGCTCAGTTGAATAATCAGCGCCAGGGTACTGTTAATACTCGCACAAGAGGCGAAATCAGCGGTACAACCAAAAAAATGTTTAAACAAAAAGGTACTGGCAGAGCAAGACAAGGCGACATCAAGTCTCCATTGCATGTTGGCGGCGGCACCACATTTGGTCCCAAACCCAGAAATTTTGACCAGCGCCCCCCAAAAAAAGTTGTTGACAGAGCAATTATTGGCGTGCTCAGCGGCTTAGCTCAAGATGGTTCAGTTCGAATTGTAGAAGGACTTGAATTCAATACTGGCAAAACTAAGGACGTTGTAAGTTTCATGACAGCACATGCCATGGACAAAGCTCTAGTTGTTTTAAATAATATTTCAAATGAAACTAAGCGTGCGGTAGCGAACCTCAGCAATGTAAAAGTTGTAACTCCTATGCACGTGAACGTTGTTGATCTGCTTAAGTATGGCAAAGTAGCCATCAATAAAGAAGCAGTTGCTCAGCTCCAGGAGGTTCTGGTAAAATGAAAGTTCCTCAAGATATAGTTATAAGACCAATAGTATCAGAAAAAAGCTACGACCGCATGGGCGAAGGCATCTATCAGTTCAAAGTAGCCAAAACTGCTAATAAACATGAAATTAAAGAAGCTGTTGAAGCTCTCTTCAAAGTAACTGTAAAGAATGTAAATACAGTTAACGTTGTAAGAAAGCCTAAAAGACGCGGCGTTTTTCAGGGTTTTACTTCCGCTTGGAAGAAAGCCATTGTTACCCTCAAAGAAGGCGATTCAATATCGTTCTTTGAAGGTATCGCATGAACCAGTAATAGGAGAAAGTCATGAGTTTAAAAGTTTACAAGGCTATTACCCCTTCACGCCGCTTTATGACAGGTTTTGATTTCAGCGATATTACTACTGACAAACCGCATAAGTCTTTGTGTGAATGGTTAAAGACCAGTGGTGGACGCAATCATCATGGTCACGTTACACTTCGTCACAGAGGCGGCGGAGCTCGTCGTCTGTATCGCATTATAGATTTCAAACGCAATAAAGACGGAATTCCCGGTGTTGTTGCAACAATTGAATACGACCCTAACAGAACAGCAAGAATCGCTCTAATCAACTATCGTGATGGTGAAAAGAGATATGTTTTGGCACACGAAGGCATTAAGGTTGGCGACGTAATAGAAAGCGGCGTTGGCGCTGACATTCTTCCTGGCAACTGCATCCCCTTAAGAAATATTCCTTTGGGTTCAACTATTCATCACGTAGAATTAAAACCCGGCAAAGGTGCTCAAATCGCACGTTCAGCAGGAGCTTCTGCTCAGTTGGTCGGTAAAGAAGGTAAATATGCTCAGCTTAATATGCCTTCTGGTGAAATGAGAATGGTTCTTATTGATTGTCGCGCTGTAATAGGTAGAGTTGGCAATCTTGATCATATGAATGTTACCATGGGTAAAGCCGGACGCAATAGATGGTTGGGAATCCGTCCATACGTTCGCGGTTCAGCTATGAACCCCTGCGATCACCCACACGGTGGTGGTGAAGCTAAGACAAGCCGTGGTAGAACTCCTGTTTCTCTCTGGGGTAAACCTGCTCAGGGTTACAAGACCAGAAAGAAAAAGAATCAGTCTGACAGACTCATCATCTCACGCAGAAAGAAATAAGGGAGAATCGCAATGGCTAAAAAAGCTCCATTTGTAAGTGAAGTATTAATAAAAAGAATCCAGGAAATGAATCAGACTGGTGAAAAGCGTCAGTTAAGAACTTGGTCAAGAGCATCAACTGTGTATCCAGAATTTGTTGGCCACACAATAGCTGTTCATAACGGCCGCAAACACGTTCCTGTTTTCATTACTGAAAATATGGTTGGACATAAGTTGGGTGAATTTGCACCGACAAGGACCTTTAAAGGTCATGCCAACGAAAAAGCTGTAAAGCTTAAATAATGAAGGAGAATAAGAATGTTACGACTTGTTGGTGTAACCATTCCTGATGACGTAGATCTTTTCAATGGCCTTCGTATGATCAAAGGTCTTGATACTAAAAATAGCCGTGCCAAGATTGAAACTATTCTTACTAAAGCCGGTTTATATACTCGCAAGCCAATTATTGACAAAGAAATTGGCAAGATGAAACTTGAAAAAGTTTATCCTAAAGTTGCAGACTTAACTTGGAAAGAAAAATCCAGACTTATTGATGTCCTTGAAATGCCCAAAGCAGTTCTGAGAAACATTCATTCAAGTCCTAAGAAGCTTAGACTTATCGCTGACGAAGTTCGCGGTAAAAAAGTTGATGAAGCTCTTTCAATTCTTCAGTTTATTGAAAAGGGTGGAGCAGACGTGTTGTTAAAGCTTCTAAAATCAGCTATTGCAAACGCAAGCAATAACCATGGTCTTGCAGCTGATGATCTTTATGTTGCTAAGTTCTCTATTGATGGTGGCGCAACAATGAAGAGATTTATGCCTAGAGCACGTGGTAGAGCTTGTCGCATAAGATGCAGAACATCACATGCTACAGTAGTATTACGCGAAAAGTTTTCAATGTCAAAGATTGAAGTTGCCCAGAAAGCAGCCGAACAAACCGTTGCAAAGAAAACAACAAAAAAGACCGCTACCAAAAAAACAACTGCCGCCAAATCACAGGGAGGTAAAGCATAATGGGTCAGAAGATTAATCCAATCGGAATACGCCTCGGAATTACCAGAACCTGGGATTCAAGATGGTATGCTAAACGTGCAGATATCGCAAAATTAGTTCATGAAGACGTAAAAGTTCGTGAATTCATTGATCTTAAATCTTTCCGCCGAGAAGGCATTAGCAAGATTGAAATCGAGCGCAAATCTAACAGCAAGCTCAGAATCACAATCCATACTGCAAAACCCGGTGTAATAATCGGTCGTGGCGGTGACAAGGTTGAAGAACTCAAAAAAGACCTTGAAAAACTTACCGGAAAATCAGTATTCTTGAACATTCAAGAAATTAAACAGCCTGATATCGATGCTAAACTCATTGCTGAAAACATAGCCTCTCAACTTGAAAAGCGTGTTTCTCATAGAAGAGCAATGAAACAGGTAATAAGCCGAGCTCTTAGAGCCGGTGCAAAAGGTATCAAAATATTGTGCTCCGGTCGCCTTAACGGTGCAGAAATTGCTCGTCGCGAATGGGTCAGAGAAGGACGCGTTCCTCTGCACACTCTTCGTGCTGATATTGATTATGCTACAGATACCGCTATCACTACCTTTGGTTGTGTAGGCGTTAAAGTGTGGATTTTCAAAGGCGAAAAAATTGGAAAGGCTCACCTTTACAACAGAGATAACACCTCTAATGCACCGGTAGCCAAGAAATAAGGAGAAACCAAAATGTTGATTCCAGCCAGAACAAAATTCAGAAAACAACATCGCGGTAGAATGACCGGTTTGGCTAAAGGCGGAAAATATTTGTCTTTTGGTTCATTCGGTCTTCAAGCTCTAGATCCACACTGGATAACCAGTGCTCAGATCGAAGCAGCCCGTAAAGTTATAACACGCACAGTTAAACGTGCAGGTAAAATGTGGATTCGCATTTTCCCCGACAAGCCAGTTTCTAAGAAGCCTCTTGAAACTCGTATGGGTAAGGGTAAGGGCGCTCCGGAATATTGGGTAGCAGTAATCAAACCCGGTAAGATTTTATTTGAACTTGAAGGTGTTCCGGAAGATATCGCAATTGAATCGCTGACACAAGCAGCCAATAAGCTCCCTATTCGCTGTCAAGTTGTCTCTAAAAACGACTAAGAGGAAGGTGCAACATGAAGAATCGAGAAGATTTTTCTGAGTTAAACGAGCAAGAACTCGAAGAAAAATATAAACACTATAAAGAAGAACTATTTAACCTGAGATTCCAGGCCGTAACAGGTCAACTCTCAAATCCGTCTAGAATAAGTATTGTTCGCAGGAACATAGCCCGTGTTAAGACTTATCTAACCAGATTGGAAAAGGTTAAAATTGCTCAGCTTTTAAAAGCCGAGTATGACGCACTCCTGAAAGAAGAAAAGATTGACAGTCTCAAGACGCCTCTTTCAGAAAAGATTTCTAAACTTAAAGCTCGTCTTTCTTTAAAGGCAAGAAAAGTAAATCAAGAAATCAAAAATAACTGTGACAAAAAAGTTGCAGAGCTGCTTAAGAATATGCGCGGCGAAGTTTCTAAGAAACTAAGAGACGCAAAGGGCAATGATGATGCTCAACTTAAAGCTGCTTCAAAAAAACTCAGAGATCCTAAATGCACCATCCGCAAGAAGTTTCTTGACAAATTGTCTGAAATGGGTTTAAATGATGCTTCACAAATCGCAACTTTAAAAGAAAGCAAACGTGCGAAATTGCGTGAATTAGAAAACATCCGTGTTCTTCAGCGCGAATTGACCGCCGGTCGCCTTCCTTTTTAACCAGGAGTAGACAATGGAAAACGAAAAAACCGTAAGAAGAAGCAGAGTTGGAAAAGTTATAGCGGACAGCACTGAAAAGACTGTGAAAATTGAAGTTGAAGGTATAGTTCAGCATCCACGCTATAAAAAATATATTAAGCGTCATACCAGATTCTTGGTTCATGACCCTGAAGAAATTTGCAAAATCGACGATATCGTTCGTGTTGAAGAATGCAGACCGATTAGCAAAACTAAAAAGTGGATCGTGCGTGAAATCGTAAAAGCCGCCCAATCTAATTAATAAGGAGTTCAGTAATGATTACTCAAGAAAGTGTTTTGAAAGTTGCTGATAACTCCGGCGCCAGAAAACTTCTTTGCATCCGCGTTGCGGGTTGTTCCGGAAGATCTGTCGGTCGGGTCGGCGATGTTATTGTAGCTTCAGTAAAAGATGCTATCCCCGATGGCACTGTAAAGAAAAAAGAAGTTGTTAAAGCTGTTATAGTTAGAACAGCTAAAGAAACAAGACGTGCTGACGGCAGTTTCATTAAATTTGATGATAATGCAGCAGTAATTATTGGTAATGACAACAATCCCCGCGGGACACGCATTTTTGGGCCGGTTGCACGCGAACTTCGTGAAAAACAATTCATGAAAATCGTTTCTCTGGCACCGGAAGTATTGTAAGGGAGCTAATTATGCATAAGAAGATAAAAGCACGCCGCGGAGTAGAACATCCTCACATCAAAAAAGATGATCAGGTTGTAATACTGGCCGGTGATGATAAAGGTAAAAAAGGTCGTGTTCTTTCAGTTAATGCTGAAAAAGGTACTGCAATAGTTGAAGGTGTTAACTTTATCAAGAGACACACCCGACCCAGTAAAAGTATGGGCAAAGGCGGAATCGTTGAAAAAGAAGGCGCAATTGCTATTAGTAAAATTGGTCTTTTGACTCCCGATGGAACCCAGCTGACACATGCTAAAATTGTTAAGCAAGGTGACGAAAAGAGCAGAGTTTGTGTAACAACAAATGAACCCTTGGGAAAAAAATAAGCTATAAAATGGGCTGCCGAAAGGCAGCCTTTTTTATACATTAGTGATTTTAATCTTGACTTTTTTATAAAATAATGCTAAAGTCTTACAAACAAAGGCTCGTAGCTCAGTTTGGTTAGAGCACTACCTTGACATGGTAGGGGTCAGCGGTTCAAGTCCGCTCGGGCCTATTTTTTATACCTATTTTTTCGGAGATTACATGACTGATTCAAGATCCTTATTGGATAACATCAGAATAGTTTTAGTAGAGCCTCAGGGACCATTAAATGTAGGTTCAGTTTGTCGTGCTATGAATAATTTTGGCTTACATAACTTAAGTATTGTCAGGCCGGGTTGTGAATTAGATAATGATGCCGTTAAAATGGCGATGCATTCAACTGATATTCTTGAGAATGCGCAAATAACTGATAATATACCCGAAGCAATAAAAGGCAGCGTTTTAGTCTTAGGGACAGCAAATCGTAGGGGCGAATATCATGAACCTAATTACACAGTAAAAGAAGGTTTAGAAAGAGTTTCGAGTGTTTTGTCTTCCGGGCCTGTTTCTATCCTTTTCGGAAGAGAAGAATGGGGACTAACCAAAGACGACTTACAATACACAATGGGAACAATGAGAGTTGTAACAGATGAAGGTTGCACTTCATTAAATCTTTCACAGGCCGTATTACTTATTGCTTATGAGATATATCAGAAGTTTGGCAATCCTAAGCCTCTTTTAAAAGCTTGTGCTGATGATCCTCTTGAGCAGCCTGCAACAACAGATGAAATTGCAAAGCTTTATTCCCACATGGAAAATGTATTAAAAATGTGTGAATTTTTACCCCTTGTAAACCCCGATGCATTGTTTCAAGTTCTTAGAGCGTTCTTCCATCGAGCAGCGCCAACCGGACGTGAAGTAAACATATTAATGGGTATTTTTTCAAATTTGCGAGGATTTATGAAAAAATACGTTCGCGGAAAATAAAATGTCTGACCAAGGTTTTTTTATAGTATCTTCAGATAGCAAGCCTCTTAGCGTTGTTCTAATTGAGCCCGATATACCACAGAATACAGGCAATATTGCGCGTTTGTGTATGGCCACAAATTGTGAACTTGTTTTGGTTAGACCTTTTGGTTTTCGTTTAACTGATGCCGGACTTCAACGAGCAGGCATGGATTATTGGAAGGTTTTGAATCCTGTAATCTTAAACGATCTAGATGAATTTTTTGAATGGTCTCAAAATAGGCGTTTGTTTTTTTTATCAGCTCATGGAAATCACTGCTATTCTAATGTTCAATATAATGAAAACGATGTTTTGGTTTTTGGCTCAGAATCTACAGGTTTGCCTTCTAGACTATTAAAGTGGGCTCAAGAGCGCAATTCTCTTATTACTTTACCCATGATTAAAAATGCAAGATGCATAAATGTTTCTTCTTCCGTATCAGCATCTGTATATGAAGCACTCAAGCAAATACATAATTGGTAATGGATAATGAAACCTTAACTTTTACTGTTGAACGAATTACTTTTTATAATGAGAGCAACGGTTATCATGTTCTAAAAGGAGTATCTTCCGATCACCCTCTTGGCGTAACTGTAGTGGGCGTATTTGCTTCTATTCAACCGGGAGAGGAATTAAGAGCAACCGGTGTTTGGACTTATCATCCAAATTTCGGAAAGCAATTTCAGTGTGTTTCATACACTTTATTAAAGCCGGCTACATTAAAAGGAATTGAAAAGTATTTAGGCTCGGGAATGATTAAGGGCATTGGTCCTGTTACAGCTAAGAATTTAGTTGATAAATTTGGCCTTGAAACTATCGATATAATCGAAAATAATCCTGAAAAACTTGCTGATTGTCCCGGTATCGGGGTCGCAAAAGCTGATCTGATTTCTAAAGGTTGGTTTTTGCAGCGTTCAGTTCAAGATATAATGATTTTTTTGCAAACATATGGCATTACTCCGGCCTATGCAAGTAAAATCTTTAAGCACTATGGCCGTGATGCTGTTAGAGCAGTCTCGAATAATCCATATATTCTTGCATACGAAATCCCCGGGATGGGCTTTAAGAAAACTGATAGTATAGCAAAGGAGTTAGGAATATCCGGAAATGACCCCATGCGTTTATCTGCCGGAATTTTATTTATTCTTAACACTATAACTAAAGACGGCCATCTTTTTCTTAGCGAGCAAGAGCTTTATAAATATGCTAAGGAAATGTTGAAAATCGACCAACAAGCATTGCTAATGGGTTCTATTAATAATTTACTTGCCAGCAAGAAAATAGTAAAAAGGCAGATAAAAGATGATAATTATTACTATTTACCAGCTGTTTATAAAGCAGAACAAGAAAGTGCAAGTATCATAAAAGCCAGGTTGAATGTTTTGAAAACTTTTTCGCGTGAAATTCTTGTAAATGTGTTTAGTGAAATAGCTAATAATGGCATCTGTTTAACAGAATTACAAGAATACGCTATTGAAATGTCTTTTAAGACCAATATTTTAATTATTACCGGCGGCCCCGGCACTGGTAAGACCACTACATTAAAAAGCTTAGCACAGGCGCATAAATCTCTTGGCAGAAGCTTGTTGTTAGCTTCTCCAACCGGACGTGCCGCAAAGCGTCTTTCTGAGGTTAGCGGATTTAATGCGTTAACGATTCATCGTTTGCTAGATTATTCTCCGAAGGAAATGACGTTTAAAAATTGCAAAGAAAATCCATTAGATTGTGACACGTTAATAATTGATGAAGCCTCAATGATCGATATGAATTTGTTTTATGCATTATTATCGGCTTTGAAGCCATCTACAACGCTAATTCTTGTAGGCGACTCAGACCAACTGCCGTCAGTAGGGCCCGGCTCTGTTTTAAATGAATTGATTAAGTCTGACATAATTACAGTTGTGAAGCTGACTTCGATATTTAGGCAATCTGAATCTTCAGATATTATTAAAAATGCACATTTAATTAATTCAGGGAAAATGCCAAAGTTGCTTATTCCTGATGGCAGAGTTTCTACTGATTGTTATTTTGTTGCTGCTACCGACGATTTTAAGACATATTCACTATTAAAAAACATACTAACTGTAGGGCTAACTAAAAAATTTGGTTTTGATCCTGTAAAAGATATTCAAGTTATAACTCCCATGAATAAAGGCTCTCTTGGTGTTGCAAAATTAAACGAAATTTTGAGAGACCTGCTTAATCCTTCTTCTTCCGGTAAAAATGAAATTCAAAATTTTGAAAGAAATTTTCGAGAAGGCGATAAGGTTATCCAATTAAGAAACAATTATGACTTAGATGTTTACAACGGCGATATGGGTATAATCAAATCAATTGATACTGAAGAACAAGAAATAGTAATTGATTTCTCTCAAAAGGAAGTAACTCTTCAAAGTTCAGATTTAGTTGATTTATCATTAGCTTACGCAATTACGGTTCATAAATCTCAAGGTAGTGAGTATCCCTGCGTAATTATGGTTGTTTCTAATCAACATTATTTGATGTTACAACGAAATTTGATATATACCGGTTTAACAAGAGCGCGCAAAACCATGGTATTTTTAGGGACTAGTCGTGCAATTTCACTTGCAGTAAATAACGACAAGATAAAAAAAAGAAATACTGTTTTAGCAGAATTGTTGCGCGGTAATTTTGCTTAACTCGTTTATTTATGATAATATCTGACTACCAAAATAATTAGGAAAAAATATGAAAGATAAAAGAATAAGAGAAATCCAACTAAAGAATAGAATTTTTGTTAATAGAACTTTAAATATGAGCAATATCAAATTAATAGGTTTTGATATGGACTACACTCTTGCTACCTATAACGTGGCAGCTTTTGAAGCAAAGGCATATGATATTGTCATAGAAAAGCTGATTAATGATTATGATTATCCTGAAGAAATTAGAGACTTTAAATTTATTGAAGATTTTATAATTCGTGGTCTTGTCATTGACACCCAAACAGGTGATTTTTTAAAGCTTAATAGATACGGCTTTGTGAGGGTTGCCTCTCACGGAACGAAATTTTACTCGTTCGAAGACCAAAAAGATAAATATGGTTTATATAGTATTGATATTACCGAATCAAGATATTATACCATTCATACTCTTTTTTCGCAGGCAGAAGGTTGTCTTTACGCTCAATTAGTTGACTATTTTGATGATAAAAAGGTGAATATAAATTACCAGTCTTTATTTAATGATGTTAGAAAATGCCTAAATGATGCTCATCAGGAGACTGAGCTAAAGGGTGAGGTTGTTGCGAATCCTTCAAAGTATTTAATTCATGACAAGCGCATAGTAGATGCACTTTTAAAGTTTAAAAAGTATGGAAAGAAACTGGCTTTAATAACAAATTCAGATTTCGATTACAGTCGTAAAATTATGGATTATTGTTTTAAACCATTTTTAAAAACTTCTTGGCAAAAGTTATTTGATCTGATTATTGTAAGTGCAAATAAGCCGGATTATTTTACCGGTCATAATCGATATTTGAGAGTTGACCCTGTAACGGGATATTTGACAAATTTTTATGGGCAAATAGAGTGGGGTGGCATCTATCAGGGCGGCAATGCTACAATATTAGAAAAGCATTTAAATCTTAAACCATCAGAAATATTATATATGGGAGACCATATTCTCGGCGATGTAGTAACCCTAAAAGAGACTACAGGATGGCGCACCGGTTTGGTAGTAAAAGAATTAGCTGAAGAAGTGCCGGTTCTTTCAACCACTATAAAATGTCACAAATCCATTGCTACAAAGATGAATTTAAAAGAAAAATTAGAGAATATAGCTAATGATTGTCGTGAGAGACTTTGGCTTAAAAATTCTGAAAATTATGATTTAGCAAAGTCTGAACTTGAAGAAGTTAAAGTTAAAATATTCAAGATCGACGAAGAAATTCGTGAACTTATTTTTGAGAGCCAAAAGGGCTTTAATAAATACTGGGGCGAAGTAATGCGTGCCGGTAACGAAGTTTCGAGGTTTTCTCTATTAGTTGAGAGATATGCTTGCATCTATATGTCCGCAATTGCTAATTTGTATTATTATTCACCTTTTAAATACTATCGTTCTCAAAGAAGGCTCATGGCTCACGACCCACAAAACTAAAGTTAGTTCCAGTCTATGTTTTCTAATACCCAAGCTGTTAATTCGTTCAATGAAGGATGTATTATCATTGAGTCATTTATTGGCGAGTAGTTTCCAAGCTGAGGGCAGATTGTGTTGTCGCATTTTTTAAACTTTTGTTTTTCGCATTTGTGCTTCACATTCATAAGGTAAACAAAAGGTTGTAATAGTATTGCAGCGTGTGGACCCACGACATGCACGCCAAGGATTGTTTTATCTTCACCGACAATAATTTTAATGAACCCGTTGTCGGTGGAGTTTTTGTTTATACCCATGGCTATTCCACCTGCAATTTGTGAAAAAAAGTTTCTGCCTATCCAGAATTTAAAACCTTCTTTTTTTGCTTGAGCCTCAGTAAGGCCAACGTGCGCAATTTGTGGCCAAGTAAATATTGCCCAAGGAACGGCATTGTAGCAAACAGCTCTTTTTTTATCATTTGTGAAAAGATTATTCATCAAAATTTGAGCTTCATAGTTTGCTTTATGTCTAAACTGGTATTTACCGTTTACGTCTCCGATTGCATATATGTTTTTCTGAGTGGTTTCTAAATATTGATTTGTTTTAATCCAGCCTCTTGGGTCAATTCCTACGTTAGTATTTTCAAGCTTTAAAGAACCACTATTTGAAACGACACCAGAAGCGATAAAAATCGCATCACTTTTGATAGTGGCTTTTTCTTTTGTAACAATATTTTCTATGGTTAAAGTTTTTAAATTTTTATTTGTTCCGGCTTCTATTATTGCAGTGTTTGTTAAAACAGTAATATTGTTCTTTTCAAATTCTGTTGTAACAAATTCGCTAATTTCTTCTTCTTCTGTTGCTAACAACCTATCACGCATTTCAACTATTGTGACTTTTGTACCAAATGCAGAAAAAATATGTGCAAACTCTGCACCTATTGCACCACCACCTATAATGATGAGGCTTTTCCAAGGCTTTTTAGGAAATTTATCACCAAAAAATGATTCGGGTATTAAGTAGTTAGTTTGCTCAATATTCTTTATGGGCGGTATAAACGATTTTGCTCCATTTGCAATGACAAAAATATCCCCTTCTAATTCATCTGAGTAAATACCATCAGCAAAACTAACCTTCATAGTATTAGGACCGGTAAATTCACCGGTTCCTTTGAAGATGGTTATATTTTTATGCTTTCTTAAGTTTTCCTCAATAACTTCGCTAAAATTAATTTGTTTCCATATTCGTTCAGAAATTTTGTTCCAGTCAACTGAAGGCGATTGAAATTTCAAACCTACGCGATTTGATTTTTCTGCCTCTCTAATTATATCTGCGGGGTAAACAAGCATTTTTGAAGGTATACAGCCTTTGGTTAAACAGGTGCCTCCGAATTTGTCTTTCTCAATAATTGCGCACTTTTTACCATTTAACGCAGCTGTTTCTGCGATCATTAGGCCAGCACCAGTGCCTATAATGATATAATCAAATTTTTTCATAACTTTTCCTTGTTTCTATAATTAGAGTAATGGTTTACCGCATTTACAACAGTAGTATTCAGTGATGCTATTTGGTTCGTTGCAATGAGGGCAGTTTCGTTGTGGTCCTGATATTTGTGATGCAAATGGATTTGTTTGTTTAGTTTGTGGTTTATCTAATGAGGGTAAAGCATCTATCGGGGGTAGATTGTTTATAGGGGGCAAATTGTCCACTGCCGGCAAGTTGTCTACTGTGGGTAAAGTGAATGGTGTATTAATAAACAGCCCAGGGTCTTCTTCTTGTTTTTCCTCATTGTATCCAATATTTTCATAATCAGGGAAGCCGCCAAAATCATTTTTTTCTTGAGTCGGAAGGTCGTTTCCGATGCTGTCATAATCCGGGTAAGGTTCCGGATTTGCCGGTTTAGGTATAGGAATCGGTTCAAAGGTTTTAGAAAATTGTTGTGAGTAAAAATTTTGTTGAGGAGTAGTATTATATTGAGTTGGCGAAAGGCTTTGATCAGATAAAAATTCATCAGGGAATTTTTCAGATGTCAATACACTCCATTTTTCGGCATTTTGTGTGTCATTTATTTTTTTGTAATTTTCGGTTATGGCTTTGTAATATTTGGGGTCTTCCGGAGAAAGCCTTATTGCTCTGTCAAATATTTTAATTGTTTGAGTATTATATGTTTGTCTATTTATGTAAATATTTGCGAGATAGAAGAGCATATCGTTATCGTTTGGAGAAAGTGTTATTGCTTGGCTCAAAAAATCTTGAGCTGTTTTATGGTCGGCTTGATTTGCCATAAAAGCTTGTGCTAGGTAAATAACTATATCTTTTCGAGATTCGTCTAGTTTGTATAAGTTTTGGATATGTTCAAGAGCCTGTGGCGATCTGTCATTAAGCAGCATGCAGGCTTCACCGGCAATTTTTCTTGCTAACGGGTTTTTTCCTTCCCGTTTAAGCAAATTATTAGCTAAATCATATGCCCTCTGAGGAGCACCGGTTTTTAATAGAGCTCCTGAGAGAAGTAATGTAACAGTTCTCATATCAGGGAGATCTTCTTTCATGTAATGCTCTTCTAAGAAAGGCAGATGTTTTTCATAGTCACCTTTTTCTCTGATTTTTTCTACCTTTTTTATTAAAAGTCTTACTTTGTAATTTTTTAAGAAGAGCACAAACTTTTTAGAAAGTAAAAGTGCAACACCTATAAGAGCAAAAAACATATACATACTGTATTGTTTAATATAAATTTTAAATATTGTTGTATTTATATCATTTCTAAAGTCGAATTTTTTTAATTTTACTTTTTCAAAGAATGCCAGAGCAGTATCATATTCACCTAATTCGTATGCTGCAAAAGCTGAAACGTAGTTGTATAAAATTTCATCATTTTCTTTAAACTCTTCTGCCAGTCTTTTTCCTTCTATGGAATTTCCTGTTCTGACAGCTAATTCAGCTATTGTTGGCAATAATTCTTGTCTTTTTTCTGGGTAATTGGCCAAGAGCTTTTGGCTTAAGTCGAATGCACTTTCGTAATCTTTTTTGTAATTGGCTCTTTCTACTTCTGCAAATTTTTTCCTAAATTCTTCGGCTCTATTTTCATATTCAATTTTTTTGTTTTCAAGTTGAAGAATTCTATCGTTTATCTTGCCGGAGTCTGCCATTTGTTCTTTTAGTGCTGATTTTGCTGAATTTATTGCAGCAATAAAATTTAATTCCTTTTCGAATTTGTCTATTTCCGCCAGATATTTTCTATATCTTTGGAGAGATTCTTGAATTCTTCGCTTTTTCATGGCTTCAAGTTGAATTATTCGGTCTTTTTTTGCTAATTCTTCATCATACAAAGCCTTAGTTTCTTCGTAAATTTCAGAAATTTCGGCTTCGTCCGGGAATTTTTCAGAAGCTGCTACGAGTGCATCCAGAGCTTTTTCATATTCTTTGTCTTTAAGCATTTTATCAACCATATTCATGGTCTCAAAATACAGTTTATCTTTTTCGATTATTTCAATTTTTTCAAGGATATCAAAAGGCTTATCACCGGGTAACTTGCTTATTTTTTTATAAACTTCTATTGCTTCTGCAAATTCTTCTTTTGTATAATGAATTTCAGCTGTATCAATAAGTTTCTTAATTTCTGCATCATATTTAGCTTTTAGTTCGCGTTTGAGTAGATATAGGCCGTCGTTATGAACTCTAATTGCATTTGCGTATTTTAAGTAGTTCTCAGTTTGCTCTATATTATTTTCTCTATAGTATGTTTTTGCAGCAATAATTATAGCTTCTTGCAGAGATTCATCAAAAGCCTCTTCCAAGCCTTTTCTGTTTTTGCTGACTAAAAAATCTGCTTCTTTTTTAATTTTATCGTATTCACCATTTTCCCACCAAAATTGAAAAAGGCTTGCCCAAATTTTTGTTCCGGATGGGTATGCCTTACATGCTTTAAGCATATGTTCAGCCATCTCAGCAGTATTTCCACGATTTTGAGCATTTTTTGCTCTAACGACATAAATTGCACCGAGCGCCTTTTGTATGTCTTGTTCCTCGGGGTTTAATTCTAGTGCTTTTGAGAAAGCTTTCTCTGCATCAGGTTCTTTTTTCATCCTATGGTAAGCAAGACCAACAGTATACCAAGCTTCCCAGTTTTCAGAGTTGATTTTTATAGCTTCTTTTAATGCGTTTATAGCTTGCTGATATTGAAATAGGTTTATATGATCTCTCGCCTTTTTAATTAACACAAAAGATTGATCATCTCCGGCGTAGCCAGAACCTTCATTGCATAAAAGCAATACCACAGCAAGTAAAGTTATTAAGGTGATTTTTTTGATTTTATAAAAATATGAATTCATGCCCATATAGACTAGAATAATATTAAAGGTGACTTATGTAAACAAAAAAATAAAATTGTTGTTATTTAATAAGTTCATGGTGTGTTATATTTAAGTAATGAATGGATTGCGAATTCCAATTTTACTGTTAGTATTAGTAATTTTGCTTGGTATCTTTTTTGTGTGGTCCTCAGAGATGGGGAAAGCAAAGAAAAGTATATCGTTGCTACCTGAAATAAAAAAGGAAGCAACAAAAATAGAAGCGAAGCAAAATTATGAAAATGTTTTGAAAAAAGCGAGATTGCACTTTGAAAACGAAAGATTTGCAAGTGTTTTGTCTTTGCTTTCATCTTTTAACGATGATAATGATTATGAAATTATAAGATTAAAATCTTATTCATTAGTAGCACTAAAACGTTTTGACGAGGCTATTTTGTCTTTTGAAAAACTATTGTCTGTACGCAGTTATCCTGAAGACGGTTATTCTCTCGCATATTTATATGAAGTTTCCGGGTATCCAGAAACAGCTCATGGACTCTATGAGGAGCTCTTAGCCTTAGATTTAAGTGATTCTCTAAAATTGAAAGTCAGCGAGGGGTATTTAAAAACCTCAGCATACAGTTCTGATGAGAAAAAAATTATAAAAGTCGCTCACGAAATGAGCAAAAGATTTCCAACCTCGGCTACTGGAATAATTGAAATGCTCAAATTATATAATAGGCCTGACAAGAGGCTTTTGGCGATGATTGATAAACTTAGTGTTCATCACAGAACAAATTATGAGTTTAATTTTCAAGCCGGTTTATATGCTTTTAACAGCGGATATTTTGATTTTGCCGAGAAATATTTCAACATTTGCATAAGAATTGATTCCGAAAATAGTATTGTTTATTATTATTTTTATAAATTATATAAACAAAAGGGTTTAATAGATAAATCGCTTGAAATGATTGAGCGCTTTCATACTTTGTCTCCGGTGCTAGGAAATAACTTGTTTGAACCGGCTATTGAGGCTTCAAAACAAGGTCGCTCAGATTTGGCTTACAATTTATATAGAAGTGCTGTTTGTGCTGATAGACGACTTCTTATACAAAATGATAATGGAATTATTAAATCTTATCTGTCTAATCTTTCTAAGAAGTTAGACTCAAAAGATAATAAATTTCACCAAATATTTAAAAGATATTTAAATGGTGAGTATGAGTTTGCTATGACTGAAATGTTATCATTTTTGCCTCAATTAAGCGGAATTGCTTACATTGATGGGGCAAACTTAATAAGGGAGTGTCATGCTGTAAGAATGCAAGATGTGCGTTATCAAAATTATATTCGGGATTTAGAATTGTCTCGTATTAGAGAAGCTGAAGCAAAAAAAAGAGCTGAAGAAGAAGCAAAAAAGCCTAAGCCTAAACCACCGGAAGACACCCCCGCAGATAAGATTAAAAGAATGGCAGTTGTAAACCCGACAGATTATGACGCTCAGTATACAGCCGGGGTTGAACTAAGTCGTTTAGGTTATCACAAAGATGCAATTTCCTTTTTTAAATCAGCTTCAAGCCTTAATAAAAAGGCATTAGCCCCCGTTTATTCTATGGCAAACTTGTATTTATTCTTAAAAGATTATGAAAAGGCGAATTCATTAGTCTTAAAAGCCCTAGAAATTTCGCCTGCTGACAGCTCATCATTGGGATTAGCAGCAGAAATATTTTTAAATCTAAATGATCCCGTAAAGAGTTTGTTTTATGCAAAAAAAGCTATTAAGTCAAATATTAATAATTTGCAGGCAAGGCTTATTTTAGCTCAAGCATATAATTCAGTTGGAGACACAATAAGTTGCCGCTCTGAATTAGAAAAAGGCCTTTTGATGAGCAAAGGTGAGCAATCCATTTATGATAAATTTAAGGTTTTATACGACTCTTTACAAAACGATTAAAAATTGTTATACTCTATGCACAGTGTTAATTTGAGCCCAATAATAGGAGTTTTATATGACATTTTGCTGGGAAATCTACAATAATTCTAAGTGTGAAAGCTGTAAACATTACCTTGCCTATCAAGAGGGAACCTTAAATCTTGATGAAGTTAAAGATATAGTTATAGTTGATGAAGATTAACTTCTCATCAGCCAAGGCCTAAAGAATTTATCAAAGAAGCTGAGCTCGTTAATTTTCGAGCTCTTTTTCTTTTTAGGTTTCCAAGGTTCAATTATCCTTTTAGAAGGAGCGTTCATTACAGAGAGGAGCTTTTGTTCAGAAGCAACTTTCTGACTATACTCTATAATCGATTTTTCCATAAACGTTATTTTATTTTCTAAGTTATCAATTTTTCTAGTCATGTTTTTTAGCAATGTTTGATTTGCTGCTAAGACTTGAGCGATATCTATTGATATTTCTGTTTCTTGAGTTATATCCTGGTTAACTTCCACTTTCATTATGACTCCCTGTGTACATAAACTTTTTTATGGATTCGACATAAATGGAAAAAAATTTAACGAATAAAAAATATATACAATGAAACGAATGGCTGATATATTTCGTAGTATGATTGTGAATGAGAAACTTAATTTGCAATTACAATAGTTTCGAGGAGGTTTTTATGAAGAAATTTGCCGGTTTTTCGATGTTTTTGCTAGTTTGTGTTCTTTTTGCTTTTATGGTTAACGTTGAAGAAGCAATATCAGAGTCTACTACTTCAGTTGTCATAAATGAAGGAACTATAGATGCAGATTCTGAGTCTGAAGAAGGTGCTTTATTAGAAGACAGCGAAGAAAGCTTGCTTGACGGTATAGAAGACACTGGCGAAGAAGTTCGCGTAACAATTCCTGAATCAGCTGATATGACATTGGGCATTCAAGATTCTGACAATGTTATGCCTGCCAATTTCCGTGGTGGCGATCCTGATAGCGGATTAGTAAACGCACTTGAAGACGTTTATTATGTTAAGCATGAACACTCTTTAATTTACGAAGAAGATGCTCAAGAGTTAGCAGAAAACACTACTTTTGCTTCAGACCCCAATATTACTTGGGATACCAAAATGAAAAATGCAGATGGCACTTATGAAGATGTCGAAGCTCCGAAAAACACCAACATGGCAGCTGATGGCGGCGAATTCTTTTTGCCGGGCGAATATCAGATTGGTAACAGCGGAGCTCGCCAAGTAGGTGAAGTGCCCAGCGTTGAAGATGAAGAAGAAGAAGGTAATGAAGAAGCTACTACCGTAACTGCCCAGCAGTCTATGGGTGTAAAAGTTCACGACGTTACTGCACCTGACCTTTGGATTGCTTTCCAAGAAACTGCCGGTTCAAGAAGTATTCCTCAATCAGAAGAAGCTTTGATCGGCGATCTTAAAGAAAACATAATAAAAAATGCTGGTCATCCTTTCTCGACTGAACCAAACAATGAAGAATTCCAAACCAAGAGTTTCATATTCATTGAAGAAGGCGAAGATACTGAAGAATTAAAAGAAAGAGACAAAGAACCTTGGGATAAGACTGCACGCGTTACTTTGGCCGGAACTCTCTTTAATGAAGACGGCATGGTAGATGTTAAGAGCGCTGTTTTTGAAACCAAGCTTCTTAGCAAAGAAGATCAAACTCGCCTGGCACAAGTTGTTGGTGGAAGCGATCACGATCTTAAAGGTATCTTTGTAAGAAGAAACGTACCCTTTATTTTCGCAGCAACTGCAACAGATAACGGTGACAGAAGAAAATCAGCCGCTATTGAATCTTACAATGTTGAAGCTCGTCTTGAATATCGTGACGGTTCACCTGTTGAAAAAGTAGGCGATGCATACTTGTTCCGTGTTCAAAACTATCCGGTTGAAGAACATAAAGATCAAGAAGTTTACACGTTTATCGCAAGAGCAAAAGACCTTTCCGGCAACGTAACAGAAATCGCAGTTCCTGTGTATGTTGTAGACACTCAGGCCTCTTTTGAAGGCAGAAGATAATTTTTGCTTAAAAAAACCCGGAAGTAAATTCCGGGTTTTTTTCTTTCAAGTTTGTTTAAAATATGTTAGACTTAGGTCATGGACATACATTATAGACAAGGCATAACATTTATTGAGGTTATGATAGCCTTTTTAGTTCTGGGAATAGTCTTAGTCCCGGTGTTTGGCTTTTTAACCGGCTCTGTGAGAGATACAGACAAAATATATGCTGAAGCCATTGCAATTTCTAGAGCAAAACTTATCATGGATACCATGATGTTTCAGATTCCGTGGCGAGTAATTAGAGAAGGGAAAAGCGGCGGTCCTTGCCGGTTTTCAGTTTATAAGTTAGGTGAAGCGCCCTCTAGTATTCCCGAATTTCGCAAAAAAGTTAACGAAAACCTTAATAAATTGTTAACTGTTGCTGTTCCTAAGATGTTTGGAGAAGGAACAGTGGTTAGCGCAGCTGCGAATAATGAAGAATGGCGTGGCGACGGTAAGTTTGTAAATAATAAGGGCTTCGTTTTTCGGGCCAGAGCGAAAGTAATAGATTTAGATTATGATAAACTGGGGCCATCTTACAGTATTCCTTTCATCAATAATGACCCTTTAACTCAAGCTTCTAAACCGGAATATTCTGTAAAAGAACTTACACCCTTTGATTATGACAAAAAGTATAATGTCATGAAGAAAATAGTTGTTCAGGTTAAATGGTCTAACGTAAAGGGAGTGGATCCGAATGAAGACAAGAACCCAAGAAGCTTGTTTTTAGTGGCATATAAATCTGATTTGGATAGTTAACATGAAAAAGTCTAATAGAGGCATTGCAATGGTTGTAATAATATTCTTTTCTTTTGCAATTGCCATTATATTGTTTACAATGATACGTTCTAATACGAATTTATCTTTTCAAAATAAAAACACCATTAAGGCTTTGCAGGCTAATTATTTGGCGCATTCCGCTATGCAACATGCAAAATTGCATTTAAGGCTTTTACCTAGAGAAGTTTATCAATATTTTCAAGCAAACCCGACTTCTACTAATGCTTTAAATAAGATTGATTCAACCCAGTATCCCCCAATAGACCTGGGGTCTTGGAAGAAAGAAAAAATTGATTATGATCTTTTCAAGACAGGCGCATCTGATGATCGTGAAACTCCATATGGTGGCTCGTATAGGGTTACAAGTATTGAGTGTTTAACTATCGATAATGACGCAAAATTAGTACAAGATAATTATCGAGTTAAGGTGGAATCTGTTGTTCTTCTAAATAATGATAAGTTTGAAGATTCTATTACAGAAGAATTTGCTGTTTCACGTCATATAGGTGGTCGCTAATGAATAAATATAGCAAATTTGGATTTACGCTTATTGAAGTAATGATAACAGTAATATTATTATCTTTACTTCTTGGAACAGGCAATTCTATCTTAACCTATTCACGACAGCAGACAGAAAAAGGTTTTTGGATACAGCAGGCAATTGCGCAGTTGAGAAACACAACGCGGCTTATTGGTATTAAAATGAAAGAAACGTCTTATCCATCTACCCTGGTTAAGAAAAAGGTCGGTGGATTAGATACTGACACGATACATTCTTTTAAAGAGAAGCGTGACTACGATGATATTGGAAGATTAAGAGCTTTAGAGATTAATACTTCTACAGTTTATAATATGCATACTATTTCTACAGAAGGAAATTCGCTGGCAGCTTCATATGAAGATAGAACCATTATGTATTTTCCTATTTGTACACCTGAAGTAATAGTTAATGGCAGTAAACAAAGCGGCACTGGTGTTGTGACTTGGGTTCATTTCGTATTTAGGCCGGCAAAAAATTATTCTACAACTGGCTTGGGTGCAATTTATATAGACGAGCATGAGGTTCCTTATTCGACCAAATCCCCAGATTACGCATACGGCCTTGGAAAACCAAGTGAAGCATTTTCTCCGACATGGACTCCTGCAAGATCAAAAGAGTTGATAACGGACGTTTCTACTATAAAGGTTGATACTTTCAGCGTTAGCGAATCAAAAGGACAAGCAGTTTCTGCTGAAGGCGTAAAAAGTGATGTTGCCACAGTTAAAAAGAATTTGGTATCAATAACGATTAACTGTTGTCATCCGAAAGATGGTAAAATAACGCTTTATGACCAGTGTTCAGTAATCAGTAGAGTTGAATTGACAGACGATTTGGTCATTCCTCCAAGTATACAACTTATAAAGGTAATTAAGTCAGGCGAACGAGCCTTAGTTAAGTATGGGGACGATTCAGCCACCGAAGTTGGACTTTTTGATCCTATCGGGCCTGGTAAAGTTGTAAAAATTTATGCTACTTCGATCAAAGTTGAGGAAGGTGGGATGGAGAGATTAGTTGTTCAATCTCCAGAGGAATGATTCTTTTTTACTTCGTTCCAGTATCTATCAAGTTCTTCCATTGATTTTCCGTTGAATCCGCCATTGTTATCTGCTATCGTTTCTACAGCAGTAAATCTTTTTGCAAATTTTTCAGATGCATTTGCTAATGCCTGGTCTGCATCAATTTCTGCTAATCTTGAGACATTTATTACAGCGAAAAGCAGGTCTCCTATTTCTTCTTGAAGTTTTTTCTTATCATTTAAGACGTCTTTAATTTCATTAGCTTCTTCAATTATTTTTACAAAAGCGTCTTCATGAGATGAAAAATCAAATCCTACCTCAGCAGCAATAGCTTGAACTTTTTCAGCCTTTTTAAGGTTATTTGCAAAAGCCAGTGCTTGATTAATTCTATATGATGGCTTGTTTTTTAATTGTTTTTCTGAGACTTTCTGTTCGTTCCATAGTTTTAATACTTGATCTGAATTTATGTCATTCGCTTTATCACCAAAAATGTGCGGATGTCTTAAAATCATTTTTTCGCAAATATCATAAGCAACTTCGCCGATATCAAAAAGTCCTTTTTCTGAAGCAATTTCAGCCGTAAAGACAATTGTCATAAGTAAATCGCCAAGCTCTTCTTTAATATTTAAAATATCGTTTTTTTCTAGTGCTTGTATAAGCTCGTCAGTTTCTCCTTTGATGTGTTTTGCCATAGACAAAAGAGTTTGCTTTTGGTCCCAGGCACAACCGTTCGGTGCTCTTAGAGTTTGCATGATTTCAACGAGTCTATAAAATTGTGATTTGATTATATTAATGTCTTTATTCTTCATAATTGTTATTTTTTGTAATTTTGATTGTTAAATCTGCGTATTTAAAATACTTATTTTTTCTTGTGAGCCAAAGGTTATAAATTTCTTTAATTGTTTTATTTTTAAGAAGGGGCCTTGTCTCTTTTAGTAAAGGCAATCTTTCTTTAATGTATGCCCAAGGAACATCTAAAAATATTGTTAGACAGTTTTGTATATGTTTAAAATTATCAATATTTGTTACCAGTCCTCCTCCAGCAGCTACTATTGCTGTTCGCTTCATGCTAAGTAATAAGTCCACAAAAACCTTATGTTCAATTGCTCTAAAATAATGCTCACCGTATTTTTCAAAAATAGAGTTTATATCGGTTTTTGAGTATTCTTCAATTTTATCATCTAAGTCAAAAAAATCATAGCCAAGCTTTTCTGCAACCATTTTGCCACAGGTTGTTTTACCGCAACCCATAAAACCTATTATTAAAATAATATTCATAATAATAAAAAAACGGCGGATAAAGCCGCCGTTATTTATGTTTAACAGTTGTTTTATCTAACAGGAACCACACCACCAACAGACGGAACTATTGGAGATACAATAAGGCCGTCACCTTTCCCTACAGGTATTTCTGTTTGTACCGGGACGCTGGTTTTGTCTTCGGAGTAGTCAGAGTAACCACTCATGTTCATGCCTGTGTTATTGCCTTCGCCCAGTGTATTCTTGATAATATGCATCAGCTGGGTAAGTCTTTGATTAACAGCAGTTCTGTCGTTCATAACCAAATAGAATTTTGCTTTGCTAATTCTTTTGTTGATTTCTTCGACAAGTGGATAATAAGCCGGGTGTATAACTGTCTTTTTAAGAGCAGACTGCGCGTTGTTGAGGTGGCCAATGGCTGAAACGCTGTCTTTAATATTTTGGTTATAGCTTCTCAGGCAGTTATTTAAGTCTGAATAGACCATATATAGCATTGCTAATGTTGCTTTTTGTGTAACTTCGTTAGCATATGTTTGGTCTTCAACATACATGTCGTTTCCATATTTTTCAAAGTTTTCAGTTTGTTGGCAATTGCCGCAATCCTTCTCGTTACAGTCATATCCTGCACCTGCCCAAACGGGCGCTGTAGCGAAAACTAGGACTGTTAAAAGGCTAGCTAATAATTTTTTCATTCTGTTCCTCCTATGAGTGTACAATTATTATACCATATAATTTTATAAAACGGAATGAGTAATAAAAAAAAGTGTTTAAGTGTACATAGCATCGAAGATTATTTTATAAATAGTGCTTGATTTTTGCATTGTTAGGGTGTATAATATCAAACACTTAGCCGAAATCAGCGTCTTTTGGATGCCCGGTGCGGTTGAGAATTTAATTACCTGACCTAGGTTCAGGAAAAAAATACTTAAAAGGAGTCCCGGCATGGCAAAGACAGAAAAGGCTGCCCCCGCCAAAGAAGCTAAAGCTGCTAAGGTTCAAGGGCCCAAGTCTCTCCCAAGGCTGAAAGAAAAGTATCAAAAAGTGATTGCTCCGAAATTGGTTGCCAAGTATGGTAATCCAATGCGCGTACCCAGCGTTGAAAAGATCGTAATCAACATGGGCGTAGGGCAGGCCACTCAAAATGCTAAGCTTCTTGAAGCCGCAACCAAAGAATTAACAATTATCGCAGGTCAAAAACCCGTAACTACAAAAGCTAAGAAATCAATTTCGAATTTTAAGCTTAGAGCGGGTGTGCCTATCGGCTGCAGAGTCACTCTTCGCGGAGACAAATGCTACTATTTTTTAGACAAATTGTTTACAATTGTAGTTCCTCGTATAAGAGACTTTCGTGGTTTGTCCCCGAAAGCTTTTGATGGACGCGGCAATTACAGCTTGGGTTTGCAGGAACAGCTTGTGTTTCCTGAAATCAAGTATGATTCAGTTGAAAAAGTGCAGGGCATGAATATTACAATCGTAACTTCTGCTCATAATGACGGTGAGGCTTATGAGCTCTTAGAAGAACTCGGAATGCCGTTCCGCAAGATCGCTAAAAAAGCGTAAGTGACTACAAGGAGTTGTTATGGCTAAGAAAGCCCTTATAGAAAAATGGATGAAAACACCCAAATTTTCAAGCCGCGCTTATAATCGTTGCGAAATTTGTGGTCGTCCTCGCGGATACATGAGAGATTTTCAAATGTGCCGCATATGTTTCAGAGATCTAGCGTCAGTTGGAAAAATTCCTGGCGTAACGAAATCAAGTTGGTAAGGAGAAACAACCATGAGTATGACAGATCCTATCGGCGATATGCTGACTCGTATCCGCAATGCAAACACGGTTAAACACGAAAGTGTTGAAATGCCTTCTTCCAAAATGAAAATCGAGATTGCCAAGATTTTAAAACGAGAAGGTTATATTCGTGATTTCCGTTATTATAAATTTCAGAATAAATTTAATCTGAAAGTATTCTTGAAGTATGGTGAAAAGAATTCTCACATTCTAAAAGGTATTGAACGTGTTTCTAAACCTGGTAGAAGAATTTATTCCGGCTCAGAAAATATTCAAAAAGTTCTGGGTGGTTTGGGTATTTCTATTCTCACTACTTCCCAGGGCGTCATGACTGATAAAGAAGCCCGCAAAGCCAACGTTGGTGGCGAAGTTCTTTGCAACGTTTGGTAAGGAGGAAGCAAAAATGTCAAGAATCGGTAAAAAACCCGTAATCATACCAAAAGGTGTCGAAGTAAAAATAGATGGTAGCGTAGTATCTGTAAAGGGGCCAAAAGGCACGATCAGCAGAGAAATGCCTTCTTGCGTTAATGTAAAAGTTGACGGCAGCCATGTGTTATGTTCTATTGGTGAAAATGAAAGTAAAGATGTAAGATCTAAATTTGGTTTAGTTCGTTCATTGATCAACAATATGGTTGTTGGTGCAGAAAAAGAATTTACAAAAGGCTTAGAAATAATTGGTGTTGGGTACAAAGCTCAAAATCAATCACCTTCAAAAGTGTTGTTAAATATCGGTTATTCACATCCTGTTGAATATGAAGCACCAGCCGGCGTAACCCTCAAAGTTGACGGCAACAAGATTATTGTTAGCGGCATTGATAAAGAAGCTGTTGGGCAAACTGCAGCAGAAATTCGCAAAGTTCGCGAGCCACGTCATTATAAAGATGGCGCCGGTATACGCTATGTTGGCGAAAATGTTCGCATCAAAGTCGGCAAGAAACTTGCAGCTTAAGACTAATTAAAGGAAGGTATAAAATGAAAATCGGAAAGAAAGAAATGCGTCAGCGTCGTCATGCACGCAGCAGATTTTATTTGTCCGGTACTGCTTCAAAACCTCGTCTTGCTGTATTTCGCAGCCTTAAGCATATTTATGCTCAAATTATAGACGATGAAACAGGCAATACATTAGTAATGGCCAGCTCTCTCGATAAAGATTTACGTTCAAACGTAAATGGCGGCAATAAAACCGGTGCCGTCACAATAGGCAAGCTCATTGCCGAAAAAGCTATTGAAAAGGGCATTTCTGCTGTGGTATTCGATAAGGGCGGTTATAAATATCATGGTCGCGTCAAAGAACTGGCTGATGGAGCCAGATCTGCCGGACTTAAATTCTAGGAGGAATTCAGATGTCTGAACAAGGAATGAATTCTCGTTCATCACGTCGTGAAGGTCGCCGTGGACGTGACCAGGTCGTGGAAAACGAATACACCGAAAAAATAATTTCAGTTAATCGCGTAAGCAAAACCGTAAAAGGCGGGAGACATTTTGGTTTCTCAGTTCTTGTATGTGTTGGCGATCAAAAGGGTAAAGTAGGCATAGCTATAGGCAAGGCAAAGGCAGTTCCTGATGCAGTTCGCAAAGGCATTGAAAAAGCCCGCAAAGTTATGATTGAAGTAAATTTGAATAAAGACACAGTTGCTCATCCATATATTGGCAAATTTGGCTCTTCTCAAATTGTAATCAGACCAGCGGCACCCGGGACCGGCGTTATAGCAGGTGGTGCAGTACGCGCTATCTTCGAAGCTTTGGGCGTCAAAGATGTTCTTTGCAAGAGACTTGGTACTAAAAATCCAGTTAACATGGCAAAGGCTACAATGAATGCTCTTTGTGAAATGCGTGGTGTTGATGCTGTGGCAAAGAGCCGCGGAATCAGTGCTACACAGGTCATACACGGCTAAGGAGAGATAAGATGACTGAGCAGAAAATTAAAATTAAACTCGTAAAAAGTATGATCGGCGCAAACGTGCGTCAGGTCAGAACTCTTCACGCTCTCGGGCTGCGCAAAATGCTTCAGGAAGTTGAACATACTGCAACTCCTCAAATTATGGGCATGGTCAGCAAGATGCAGCGCTGGATTGAAGTAAAGTAAGGAGACCTGTGTTATGATGAATCTTGGTAATCTTAAGAAGGCCAAAGGGTCTACTCAGCGCAAAAAAATCGTTGGCCGCGGTAAAGGTTCGGGAATGGGCAACCAGGCGACCCGAGGACATGACGGCCAGTTAGGTCGTGGAAGCAAACGCAGACCATATGCAGGCTTTGAAGGCGGACAAATGCGTCTAATGCGTCTTCTCCCTAAACGCGGTTTTAAGAACCCTCACAGAATAGAATTTGCTGTTGTTAACCTTGCTGATCTTGAAAAGACTTACGCACCGAATGCACAAGTAACTTTTGAGAATATGGTTGAAGCAGGACTTGTAAAAACTTTCAAGTTCCCTGTAAAAATCTTGGCACGTGGTGAAATAACCAAACCTTTAACTGTGCAGGCCCATCATTTTTCGAATTCAGCGAAAGACAAAATCGAAAAAGCCGGTGGAAAGGCAGAGGTGATTTAATTGTTTCAGAGCCTATCAAACTCGATGAAGATTCCGGAACTCCGGAACAGAATTCTTTTTACTCTTGGTATGATTCTCGTATTCAGGCTAGGAACTCACATTCCTACTCCTGGTATAGATGCGGCATTATTGACTAGCAAACTTCCGGACAATTCAGAGCTTTTAAGTTTCTTGAATATGTTTTCCGGAGGAGCGCTTAAGCGTTTTTCTGTATTTGCTCTCGGTATTGCACCATACATCAACTCATCTATCATAATGCAGCTTTTGGTGTATGTAATTCCTTTCTTTGAACATCTTGCAAAAGAAGAAGGAGAAGAAGGACGCAAAAAGATCAATCAGTACACAAGGTATGGAACGGTTTTGATAGGCGCTCTGCAAGCTTTAGGTATAAGTTTCATGCTTGAACGTTACCAGATTGTAATCAATCCGGGTTGGGGTTTCAAGCTTATGGCGGTTTTAACTCTTACAGCCGGGACCGCGTTCATAATGTGGTTAGGTGAACAGATGACCGCGCGAGGTATAGGAAACGGAATATCAATATTGATCACTGTAGGTATTTTGGCGTCTTTGCCAGAAGCTATTGTTGAGCAGTTCATGTTGTTCTCCGGACAAGCACATGATGTAATTAAAACTTTAATGTTGTTAGTTTTGGTTTTGATAACTATCATGTTGATTGTTTATGTTCAAGATGGCGTTCGCAAGATACCTGTACAGTATGCTAAGCGTGTTGTAGGTAGAAGAGTTTATGGTGGTCAAAACACCTATATTCCTTTACGTGTAAATCAAGCAGGCGTAATCCCTGTAATCTTTGCAAGTTCAATATTGATGTTTCCCGCAATGATTTGTAGTTGGATTCAAAATTTAGATTCAATGCAAGACATTTTGGCAAGCAATCGTTTCGTTTTCTGGTTGTTGAATATATTTAATTACAATTCATGGACTTATTTGCTCATTTATGTAACTTTAATTATATTCTTCACTTACTTCTACACAGCAATTTCTTTCAATGTTCAGGATTTGGCTGACAACATGAAAAAATACGGCGGATTTATTCCAGGTATTCGTGCAGGCCAAAAAACTGTTGATTTCTTAGAAAGAACTGTTTCAAGGGTAACTTTGGCTGGTGGTATATTCTTAGCTGTTGTATCAGTGATACCTAATCTATTGATAATGTTCATGAATGTAAATTTCTACTTTGGCGGCACAGCGCTGCTGATTGTTGTTGGTGTTGCAATGGACACAATGCGTCAGCTTGAGTCACATTTGGTAACTCGACATTATGAAGGCTTCATGAAGAAAAAAGGCTTGAGATGAGCGAGCGGAGTGCTGGAACACTTAATTTGATTTTTTTGGGACCTCCGGGTGCCGGCAAAGGCACCCAGTCCCGAATGGTTGAAGAGAAGTATTCGATACCTCAGATATCAACGGGAGACCTGATGAGAAAAGAAATCTCATCAGGTTCTTCTTTTGGTGAAGAAATAAATGGTTATATAAAGTTAGGGGGATTAGTCCCTGATCATATTGTTATTTCTATGTTGCTTCATCGTCTTAAGGGTGATGATTGTAAAACGGGTTATATTTTAGACGGTTTTCCTCGCACCGTGGAACAGGCGAAGTCATTTGGAGCTGCGCTAGCCGAAAAGGGGAGTTTTTTATCAGGAGTAATTGCGATTACTGTTGCAGATGAAGTTTTAGCTTTAAGACTTGGTGATCGTCGTGTGTGCAAAAAATGTGGCGCAACTTATCATTTGTTTCATAACAAACCAAAATTAGAGGGTTTATGTGATAACTGTGGTACAGAACTTTCTCGAAGGCGTGATGATGAGCCTGATGTCATTGCAAATCGAATTGAGGTTTATCATCAACAGACTGCTCCATTAATCGAATATTACCAAAATAAAAATAAACTACATATTGTTGACGGAAATAAAAAAATTGACGTGATTTTTCAACAAATATGTGGTATAATCGACGAACTGTCCTGAGTTTAATTCGAAGATTTCTTCATTATAAGTCAGGAAAATTGCCGCCAAGCGGGATTTAATCAGTGTAAATGTAACGGCATTAGTAATTTATGGAACTTATTATTTGTTTAGGCAAGGTACCTGCTTAAGGCTTTCAATAAGTTATATAAATTCTCATGATATCTCTCGACCTGCCAGGCGGGTTTTAGAAAGGGCAAAAGATACAGCAATGAGCAAAGGTGATACCATTCAAATGAACGGCTCTGTATATGAAGCGTTGCCAAACGCTAGTTTCAAGGTAGAGCTTGAAAATGGTCTCATGGTACTCGCTCACATCTCGGGCAAGATGCGTATGCATTATATTCGCATTCTTCCCGGCGACAAGGTCACAGTAGAATTGACTCCCTATGATTTGACCCGTGGGCGAATCGTTTATCGTTTCAAGTGAATCGAGAGACGGTAAGAGAAAGCACGCAGGAGGAAAAAAATGCGCGTCAGGGCATCTATCAAGAAAATTTGTGAAAAGTGTAAAATCATTAAACGTCGCGGTGTGATTCGTGTTTTGTGTGAAAACCCAAGACATAAACAGCGACAGGGCTAATTTCCAGGAGGAACAATTATGGCACGTATAGCCGGTGTGGATCTTCCACGCAACAAGAGAGTCGAAGCGGCACTCCCTTACATTTACGGAATAGGCTGGACTCTTTCGGGAGAAATTCTGAAAAAGACCAACATTAATCCGGATACCCGTGTAAAAGATTTGAGCGAAGACGAGATTTCAGCAATAAAAAAAGTGTTGGAAGCTGAACATCGCGTAGAAGGCGATTTACGACGTGAAGTATCAATGAACATCAAACGTTTGATGGAAATTGGTTGCTACCGTGGCCTTCGTCACCGCAAAGGTCTCCCCGTTCGTGGTCAAAGAACCAAAACCAACGCTCGCACCCGCAAAGGTCCGAGAAAAGCCATCAAAAAAAGTAAATAAACTTTTTGGGATGTAAACTGATTTATAGGAGCGAAAAATGGCAAAATCAGGAGCTAAGTCCAAAGTCCGAACCAAAAAGCGCGAAAAGAAAATCGTCGCTAAGGGTCAGGCACATATTCAATCAACATTTAACAACGTGATTGTTACAATTACTGATATGACTGGAAACGTTTTGTGTTGGTCATCATCAGGTTCAAACAGTTTCAGAGGTTCCAGGAAGTCTACTCCCTACGCAGCACAGGTTTCTGCCGAAATCACCGCAAAACGCGCTTTAGAATTTGGCATGAAAGAAATCGAAGTGTTTGTAGCCGGACCCGGCATGAGTCGCGAATCAGCGATCCGTGCATTGCAGACCACCGGTATTCAGGTAACTGCAATTAAAGACGTTTCCGGTATTCCGCACAATGGTTGTCGCCCACCGAAGCGACGCCGCGTCTGAGGAGGTAAATTAACATGGCTAGATATACTGGATCAGTTTGTAGAATCTGTCGCCGCGAGGGCGATCAGTTATTCCTAAAGGGTGCCCGCTGTTTTACCGAAAAATGTGCATTTAAGCGTAGAGCAACAGTGCCAGGTCAGCATGGTCCCGAACAAATGCGTAAAAAACCGACAGGTTATGAAGTGCAACTTCGCGCAAAACAAAAAGTAAGAAAAACATACGGGATTCTCGAAAGTCAATTCCGAAAATATTATGAAGCAGCTACTCGTAAAGATGGCAACACCGGAGTAAACTTACTTCATCAGATTGAAACCCGTCTTGATAACGTAGCTTATCGCATGGGCTTTGGTTTATCACGCGCACAAACACGCATGTGGGTAACTCAAGGACATTTTAATGTAAACGGCAAGGCTTGCAATATTCCGAGTTATCAATTGAGACCCGGTGATACTATAAGCATTCGCGAAAATAGCAAAGTTAAGTCTCAGATTAAAGACGCCCTTGAAATAACCTCAAGTCGCGAAGCAAGTTCTTGGCTTGCAGTAGATCGCGAGAAACTTTCGGGCACTTTCACGACTTTACCTGATCGTTCACAGTTAGATCCGAAGATACAGGAACATCTGATTATCGAATTCTATTCTCGCTAAGCATTTATAGGAGGCTAGTTCGCGTGATTGAAATTAATCGACCTAAAATAAAATATACCTTAGGCAATGACGGCCAGCATGGTATTATCGAAGTTGAACCACTTGAAAGAGGTTACGGACAAACTTTGGGAAATGCATTCCGCAGAGTACTTCTTTCTTCCTTACCCGGTTCTGCCGTTTCAGGGGTAAAAATAGACGGCGTTCTGCATGAATTCTGTTCTATCCCCGGCGTTGTCGAAGATGTAACAGCTATAATTCTTAACCTCAAAAAGCTAGTGGTCAATGTTGAAATCGATGAGCCTATTACACTGCGTCTTGATATTAAAGGACCTGCAGTAGTAACAGCGGCTGATCTGCCTTCTCACCCTGACTTACTCGTTATTGACGAAACAACTCATATTGCCGAAATTACAGGTGATATAACGTTAGGAATGGATATCACCTTTATGCGTGGTAGAGGTTATGTGCTTGCAGATGACCATAATACCAATAAGGAAGATATCGGGACAATTCTTGTTGATTCTCAGTTCAGTCCTGTAACAAGAGTTATGTATAATGTTTCCGACGCTCGCGTAGGCCAAGAAATAAACTTTGATAAATTGACTTTACAAGTTTGGACTAACGGTAGCATGCAACCTGCTGAAGCAGTTGAAATCTCTGCTAAGTTTTTAAGATCACATATTGATCTATTCCAGACTCTTGAAAGTGAAGTTGTTGAGAATAAAGAAGGCTTACCGACTCATAACGAAGAGATTGTCATGGTTTCCAATCAACCGAAGGAAGCGCCTCAGAAGGGTAATCACGATATTCTTATTAAGGATCTTGAATTCTCGGTACGTTCAAGAAACTGCCTCAAAAAAGCCAATATTCATACTCTTGGCGATCTTATCAACAAGAAGGTTTCTGACCTCCTTGAAATTAAGAATTTCGGCAAGAAGTCGCTTAAAGAAGTCAGAGAAAAACTCGGTCAGTTTAATATGAGTCTTCCTGACGATGACGGTTCCATTGATGGAGGAAATGACGAATGAGACACCAGAAAACCATGCGCAAGTTCGGTCGTGAAGCTCACCAAAGAAAAGCTTTGCTTCGATCCTTGTGCACCTCACTTGTAAAATATGAAAGAATCGAAACAACGCTTCAAAAAGCTAAAGATTTGAAACGTGAAATTGAAAAAGCAGTTACTATTGCGAAAAAGTATCGCACTGCTAACGGAGAAACTCCTGAACAAACAATGGGCTTAAAATTAGCAAAGAAAACAATCCTAGAAAATTATTTCTTTGGTTGTGGTGACCGCGAAATTTTAGGTCGTGATAATATTAAGAAGTTTATCTCTAATCTTGATAAAGATTCAAGAGAAGCAGCTGAAAAGTATATGGAAGATCCGGATAAGAATCCTAAGCCCGAATTTATTATTTCATATATTCCCTCTACTTGCACAAGAGCTGTAAATGTAGATGGTAAAGAAGTAAGCAAATCGAGAAAAAATGCACAGAGAATTTTGAGAGTGGAAGGCACTCTCACTAAGCTCATCGATAGAATTGCCCCTCGCTATGAAGCGACCCCGGGTGGTTACACAAGAATTTACAAGCTTGGCAATAGACGCGGCGATAATGCTGAAATGGCAATTATTGAGTTTGTAAAAAATAACTAATGTAAGATGATTCTATTCGAGTGCGTAAGCTTTCGATATCACCAAAACAGTAAAACCTCCTTCTCTTTGAAGGAGGTTTCTTTTGAGTTACAAAAGGGAGAAGTTGTTGGTGTAATCGGTTCAAATGGAAGTGGTAAATCAACGGCTGCTAAGTTAGCTTCCGGTTTAATTAAACCTAGTTCTGGACGCATTCTTGTAGATGGTGTAAATATTTCAGAATCTCGGATTTCTGATTCAGAAAATAAGACAATAAAATTAAGAGCCGGCATTATTTTTCAGAATCCCGAAAACCAGATTGTTGGCACTACCGTAGAGGAAGATTTAGCTTTTGGTTTAGAAAATCTTCAGGTAAGTAACTCAGAAATGCGTGCAAAAATTGAAAGCATAAGCAAACGCTTTGGGTTGTTTGAGTTATTAAAAAGACCAGTTCATGAGCTTTCTGGCGGGCAAAAGCAAATGCTCTGCATTGCAGGAATAATTGTTATGGAGCCTAGTTGGTTAATTTTTGATGAGCCAACAGCGCATTTGGATCCATGGTCGCGTCGAGACTTTTGGGTATATGTAAAAGAACAATGTAAAGAAAAAAATATTGGAATAATTGTTATATCGCAGTTACCGGGCGACTTGGATGAGTTTGATCGAATTTTAGTTTTTAGCAATGGTGAGTTGGTATTTAATGATAAATCATCATTGTATGTGCGCCCAGATTTTGAGAGCATTTTATGAAGCTTAGTTTACATAACATTAGCGTGTTTTATGGTAAAAAGGTTATACTTAAAAATTTAAATCATGTTTTTGAAAGCGGCAAAATCAATTTAATTGTTGGCCGAGCAGGGTGTGGAAAGAGCACATTGCTATCGGCTTTGTCTGGATTTCACAAAGGTGTGAGCGGCAGTATTTTATTAGATAACTCTGATTTTGTGCCAGACGGAAATTTTTCGTTAGCGTTTCAGAATCCAGAACAGTTGTTTTTTCATGCTGATTTAGGTTCAGAAGTGTGTTATGGGTTGTTAGCAAGGGGTGAAGAAAGAAGCTTGGCAGTAGAGAGAGGTAAAGAGTGGTTAAACCGGTGGGGCCTTTCCCCAGATATATATTGGGATCGCTCTACATACGAATTATCAGGAGGTGAGAAGCGTCGAGGGGCATTAGCGTCTTGTACTGTTTTCAAGCCTCCTTTGATAATGTTAGATGAGCCATTAGCCGGCTTAGACATTCAAGGGCAGGGTGCTTTAGGTGGTATTTTAGAAGAGTTGTCTCAGGACCATTGTGTAATTATTGTTACGCATGAGCCCGAGGTATTACTGCGCGAAGATAGCACTGTATTGTTTTTACGTAATAGTTCATGTGAGTCTTATACCGGAAAAAACTTTTTTGAATTAGCTAAGGCGGATGAAAACTTTTATCCGTTGCCTAAATGGTTCCTGAATAGTCGCCGTTTTTCAGAGTAATCAATGGATAATTAGCAAGGTTAACGTATATTGTGCCGATTTTTGTTGCGTCTTCTAAGCTCATAATTTCAGGATTTGCGATTTTTGCTTGAATATCAGATATTCTGTGTTTTACTTTTATGAAAAAATAGCTTGCATCTGTTTGAGTTAAGATTATCGCGGTTCCGTTTTGGTCAGTTAAAAGGGTTTCTCGTCGGACAGCGTATCCTTTTTTTATTACATTAAATTCAATTATTGCGTTTGGAACGAGATTTTTAGCGACACTATAACTCGGCAAGTCTGTAATTTGGTATTCCGGCTTATCGTTTAAACTTTCTGATTGAGTTGCAATGTTTGGTGTATTGTCTTCAGTCGCAATTTGCCTAGCAATTTCTTCTATTTCAAGCATTTTTGTTATTCTTTCTTGTTCTGTTTTGAATATGCCATTTTGTATGTCTTTATAATACTGGGCATAAAGAGCTAAGAGCTGCTCAGAGGGGTTAGAATTTGCTTCGGTTGGAGGGAGTTCGGTAGGTAGTTCTGAGGGAAAATCTGCGACTATTATTTTTACTTGAGACACTTCATTTGCCGGTATTATCTGAATTAAGTCATACCAAGAAAAGTGTGTTATCTGAGCAGAGAATAAATTTGTTTCGGGATCAAATTTAGCAGGTATGGGGTTCTCCCATTTTGCAGTTTTATCGTTGTATGAGCACACAAAAAGGTTGTTTGCATCGACAGGTAAATCTATTTTAAATGAAATTGAAGCGGGCGAATTGAGTTTAGAAATTGCATTTCCTTCAATGTCAGTAATTTGAAAAAATACGGGGCTTAAGGAGTATGTTAGTTTGTTTTCTCCGTTAAAGTCAGCGTAAAAATTACCCGGACGTGTAGAGAAGAATCGGTTATGGTCTGTTTGATCAATTTGGCAAATAACCGCATTTGCATCTTTGGGCAAAGAGTTTTCCGGAAAATGTAATGTTATTGTTTTATTTGACGTTTGCGGTGATTGCCCTATTGTTGTAGGCAATGATTTGTTTACTTGATATTTTGTTCCAATATTTTGAATAATTGGAAGTTGAACTTCGATAGTTTGTGTAGAATTAGGTAATAGTTGTAAAGAGAAATGTTTGGGCAGTCTTTGTGAGGATTTTATTGTGAAGTTAGTTGTTCCAGGCTCCATTTCGAAATTAATACAACCATTTCTTGCATTTTTTTCTGTTTCTGCATTTGCTGATGCGACGAAATTCAATATTGGTTTATTGTTTTCGTCTATTGCTTTAAAAGATATCATGGCTTTAGAAGGGTTTGAATTGCTCTGTTGTGCAACATTTGATGAGGAGCAGCCATAAAATATAATAAAGGCAAATGATATTATAGCAACAATAAGATTATGTTTATCATTATTTTTTTTGTGTCTGTTATTAAATTTATTCAACTTAAGCCTCTTTGTTGATGGGTTTTTTGATTATAACGATTAAATATTTTGGTGTCAATTAAGTGTTAATAACTACTTAAATATTTTAAAAATAATGTGTGTTTTTTTATCGATTAGAACGCGATGATAATGAAGGTTGTGTTGAGAATAAAGTCGACTGGATATTCGCCTGTTATGAATGTCTCTGTTTATCGTGATTTAAGAGATGTGTGTAATTTTCACTTAATACAAAATAAACACTTTATGTCCTGTGCAAATTATGCAAATACAGCTTGTTTATAGCTTTTCCGGTTTGGCATAATAATTGCTTGATAAGTAATGAAGGTGAAGAAAAGTAACCTTCTAGCTCATTGAAAGTAAAAAAGTCCCAGTGGAATCAGCATATGATTAAGGCATAAGTCCTGTCACACCTTTTTTTATATAGCTACGAGTTCAACTCAATGTCTTAATTAACTCTCTCTCTCTCTCTCCTCTATTGATACAGCACACACACACACACCACACACATACTAAATATGTTGTTTTTTCTGGGGCTTTTTATAATTTGTCATCATCCTGATGACTCAAGTATCCTCTCAAAAGATCCTCTCACTTATTCCCCGGTAACGGGGATTTTTTTTTGATAATTAATGCATAAACTGAGTCTCTGAGTGAGTGGTTTGAAAAGCCAGATATGTGTTTTGATAGAAAGATAACTATAGAGTCTATACAAAATAGATCAATATAATTGTATGTTGTGCGTGAAAAAAAAACACTTGTGTGAAAAAGACACGTGTGCAAATTCAATATTACTGAATTTATCTAATGAAAATAATGCTGACAGAGGTTAACAATGAATTTAACGGATAAATAAATGCTTTAAAAAGTTGGCACGCCTTTTGCGTATTACTATCATGTCGAGTGAAGTTAAGTAACTCGCAAGATCATTGAAAACGAAAAAGTATTTCCGGGCGAAGGGCGTGTAGATTCGGTATGACCAATCGCAGCATTTTTTTTCGCAGTAATATAGTCAAAATCTGCAGTAATATGCAGACTACCAAATCACTCTCTCCTCTATTGATACAGCACACACCACACCACACCACACAAAACATGCCCAGAGCCCGGAAGCTTTTTATAATTTTTTGTCATCACCCCGATGACTCAAGTATCCTCTCAAAAGATCCTCTCACTTTGTCCCCGCTTAACACCGGGGATTTTTTTTGCTTATTTGGCTTTAGAGATAATTTCAAAATCGGGAGCTGATATTTTTTTCTTCGATACGAAATTTGAATACACAGATGCCGGAGCAAAGAGCAAAATAGCTGTTATTAAGCCGGCAGAAAATCTTAATATATCATTGGAACTTTGAAAAATAAAGGGTGAAAGCAGAATTCCTGCGAAGAATCCTATTAGTGGCAACCCAAAAAGAATAAAGGCACCAAAAGCTGCGTTTATTTTTTGTAATGGTTCAAGTTCTATTGTTTCACCAACATTGTATTCATAGTCATCTTTTATAAGTGCTGTTCCGGTTACAGTTTCATTACATGGTGCAAATGCCTTAATGCATCCTTTGCATTCTTTGCAGGTTTCATCGCTGAGTATTTCTACTGTTATTGTTTTATTGTTTATTTTGAGTATTTTGCCCTTAATGGTCATAATATAGGTGTTTTCTTTCGATAGTTGATTTAATATGGATATTATATGCTAAAACCTGTTAGTTTAACGACTATTATTTTATTTTTGCTCCTTGCTGATGTGAGTTTTTGCCAGCAAGGTGGTTTTCAGCCTACAATCGGAAAACCTACAGCTCCGGCAAGGATAGAAACAGAGCGGCCGGCAATGCCTTCAGTAGAAAAAATCACTGAAGATTCACTTCCTGATGACAAATCAGAATCAGAAGCAAAAGCAAAGACTTTTGTTTATGACCCATATTTAGATAATTTATTGAAAGCTCCGCAAACTGGCGTAAAAAATGGATTATTTGGGTATAAGATATCTGAAGTTGAGAGATATTTAAAAACTCATGGGGCCAGAAATCATTCTTACGCATTTGGCAAATACAGTCGCATGGTTTTGTCAAAGTATTTGCTTATAATAAGTTTTGATAAAAACAAAAGAGTCGGGGCAGTAAAAATAAATCCTATTCCGCCCAACGATAAAATTTTATCTAACGCAAGAGAATTTTTTATGTCAGTATTTTTAGGAGATGCAAATGCCTCTGATTTTTCTATTTCGGTTAGCTCAAGCTCACTAGAAATTAAATATCTGGGAGGGCTTCTTTAATAATAGATTTTCTTGGGCAGACTTCAACACATTTACCACAATCTATGCATTTTTCATAATTGATTTTAGCCAGATTATTTTCTATTACTATGGCATCTGCCGGGCAATTTTTTTTGCAGATTCCACATCCAATACAGCCAACCTTACACATTTTGACCGTATCTTTAGCTGTATCATTCGAAACGCATAAAACGTGCACAGTTTTTACTTGCGGAACCAGTTCAATAATTTGTTTTGGACAGGCAACTACGCATTTTCCGCATGCGACGCATTTAGCTTCGTCAACAACCGGAAGGTTATTGGGTCCCATTTTTAAAGCATCGAAAGGGCAAGCTGCAACGCATGATCCAAGGCCTAAACATCTATGGGGGCATTTCCAAGGTCCATTCTGCACCAGAACTGCAGCTTGACAATCTTTAACACCGGCGTATTCAAAGTTTTTATATTCATCTGTATCAAGGCCTTGACATCTAATTAGAGCGGCTTTTCGGGCTAACGGGTCATCACTTTTTGCTTCTTTTTCAATGCCCATTATTTTATTGATTGCATCTGCATTTCTTTTGGAGATTGCAACACAAAGACTAATAGATGCGCCATTATTAACGATTGCCTCGGCTAAAGCTGCGCAACCAGGGTATCCACAACCACCACAATTTGCAGAAGGTATGTATTGCATCACTTGTTCAATTTTGGGATCGACTTTAACTTCGAATTTTTTTGAAGCAAATGATAAAACTATACCTGAAATAAGTCCTAATATGCCTAAAAAGAGAGCTGCTATAATTATGTTCATATTATCCTCAATTTAAATTAGGCCGGAAAGCCCCATAAAAGCGGTAGCCAAGAGGCCAGCCGTTATAAAAGCAATCGGAGCGCCGCGCATTACTACCGGAACTTCAGAAATTGCGAGTCTTTCTCTGATTCCTGACATTATTACGAGAGCGAGCAAGAATCCGAGTCCGCCGCCAAGAGCATTAATAGCTGACTCAAGAAGTCCATAATTTCTTTTAACGTTTATAAGTGCCACACCTAGTACGGCGCAGTTCGTCGTAATAAGCGGTAAGAATACTCCTAATGCTTTATACAATGCGGGAGCAAGTTTTTTTATTACCATTTCAACAAATTGGACAAGTGCTGCGATAATAAGAATAAATGATACTGTTTGCAGGTATTCAAGGGAGTAGGGCACCAAAATTAAGTTCTGAACTGCCCAAGTTGCAACTCCAGCCATAACCATTACGAATGTTACCGAAATTCCCATTCCAACTGCTGATTCAGTGCGGCCTGATACCCCGATAAAGGGGCATAAACCTAAAATTTGGTTTAGAACAAAGTTCTCAATAAATATGGCCGTAAGAAAAATTCCTATTAGTGATTCTGTCATTTTGTGAATTTTCCTTTCAAATCATGGGTTCTTTTAAGTGCTATGAGTAAACCAAATACTATAAAGCCGCCCGGAGCCATAATCATTATTAATGCAGGATCATTTGCAAAAAATGGTATTTTATATCCAAACAGTGCGCCGTCGCCCAGAAGTTCTCTAAAGAATGCAATAAGTGAAAGGGCAAGCGTGAATCCGAGGCCCATTCCGATTCCATCTAAAATCGATGCTATTGGCGAGTTTTTGCAGGCAAATGCTTCGGCTCTTCCTAATATAATGCAGTTTACAACTATAAGAGGGATAAAAATACCCAGACTCGCTGAAAGGGCAGGTGCATAAGCTTGTATCATTTTGTCGAGAATTGTAACAAAAGTAGCAATAACAACAATAAAGGTAGGTATTCTAACTTCATTTGGCACAATGTTTCGGAGCAGTGAAATAAATAAGTTGCTGCAAACCAGAACAAACATGCAGGAAAGCCCCATTCCAATTGCATTAGTCATGGAAGAGGTTACGGCAATTGTCGGGCAAAGACCTAATGAAATGACAAAAATAGGATTTTCTTTCCAGATACCTTTTGTCAGTTCATGAAGTAAATTAGAGTTATTGTTCATAGCTTACCTCCTGTTGAGGTGTTTAATATAAGCGTATTTTCACTAAATATCTTTTGTGCTTCTTTAAGCCCTTCGCAAAAAGCGCGTGACGTTATAGTAGCTGCAGTTATTGCGTCTACGTCTCCGCCGTCTTTTTTTACTCTTAAGTCGGTTTTTTCATTTTTTTCTATAACGCTCATAAATTTACTATGAAACTCTTCTCCGGTGATTTTAGCACCTAAACCGGGAGTTTCTGAATGTGACAATATTTTTGTTCCCGTTATTTTTCCGTTATTGTTTATGCCGACGAGCATATTGATTTGGGCTCCGTAACCTTTTGGTTTAACTCCGATTACGAATCCGGCGATTGAGCCGTCATCATTGTAGCCGATTGCAAGCTGTTTGTCTGTTTTAAATGTTTTAGCTTGTGGAAGGACTTGGCTTCTGGCCTGCATTTCAAATTTTTCGTTTATTGCAATAATTACGGGAGCGGTAATTTGTTCGCTCAAAGCCAATAATAGGCCTGAAATAGAGGATATTATAAACAGAAATAATGCAGTTTTTAACATTTGTTTTGGCATTATTTGTTACCTCCTGTTCCAAACTTAGGTGGAGCGAACATCTTATCAATTAGCGGAACAAATGCATTCATGATTAAAATCGAGTAACAAACTCCTTCGGGGTATCCACCTTTAAGTCTTATCAAGAGGGTAATGATTCCGCATCCAATACCGAATAAAACGTTTCCGCGCCTTGACATCGGCGATGTAACCATGTCTGTAACCATAAAAAATGCACCGAGCATCAATCCGCCCGCCAGCAAATGAAAAATTGCGAAATTTATGCTATTGCCAACGAAATATGCACCCAAGAAAACTGTAAGTATCATTGAAACGGGTGCGTATAATCTAATGTGTCCTCGAATGAACAAGAACAGGGCACCGATCAAAACTGCAATCTTCGAAGTTTCACCGATAGAGCCTGCGAGGCCAATTCCCAAAAACATATCAGAAAAACTAATGTTTAAGGTTTGCATAGTATGTTCAATTATGGTTTTGCCTGATTCAGAGAGAGTAGTGAGCAGCGAGTTATTGGTAAGAGACTCTTTAAGAAAGGCTAGGGGGGTTGCTGTTGAAACAGCGTCTACCCCGGGTTTTATCCAAGATGTCATATAAAGAGGCCAGCTTGCGAGGAGAATTGCACGACCGATATGGGCCGGGTTAAAAATGTTTTGGCCAAGGCCGCCATAGACTTGTTTGCCGAAAGCTATTGCAATAAAACCGCCGGTAAAGGCTATCCAAGCGGGTATTGACGGTGGTAAACACAGTGCCAATAGAATGCCTGTTACTATTGCGCTTCCGTCTCTTAAAGTAGTTTTACTCTTAAAAAAGAATTTTTGAATTGCGAATTCGGCGATGCAAGCGCCTGCGACCGTTGCAAGAATAACAGTCAACGCATAGAATCTAAAATTATATATTGCCATTGCCAAAACAGGAATCAGAGCAATATTTACATCCCACATTACTCGTGCAGTCGTAAGTCCGCTATGTATATGAGGCGAACTAGTAACCATAAGTCTTTTTGCTACAGCTGCTTGGTTTTCGGCGATCATTTTTTTCTATCCTTGATGCTTTGTTGGTGAATCATATGTTTTGCGAGCTTCATGTTTTGGACCAGCGGCAAAACAGCAGGACAGGTATAAGCGCAACAGCCGCATTCTATGCAGTCCATAACCGAAAGCCGAAAAGCGTCTTCCCAATTTCTGTGGTCCACATATTTTTTTATTAGTTGAGGTTGTAGTCCCATGGGGCAAGCTCTTTCGCAGTTCCCGCATCTTAAACAATTCGTTGAATCAGGCATTGCTGCCTCGTTTTCATCCCAGCACAAAATTCCGCCGGTCCCTTTTATGATCGGGACATTCAAATCAAAAAGTCCGAATCCCATCATCGGGCCGCCCATAATGATTTTTTTTAGGGGCACGTCATCCTTAAGACCGCCTGTCATTCCAATAAAATCGGCAACGGTGGTGCCCAGTCTTACTAAGTAGTTTCCGGGATTTTTAACGCAGTTTCCTGCTAATGTTACCGTTCTTTCCATTAATGGCATTTTATAATTAACGCCGTAAGAAATGTAGGCTGCAGACGTAACATTAATGACTACTACTCCTACGTCTAGGGGCAATTTTCCTGATGGAATTTCGCGTTTTAAGCAAGCAGCAATGAGCTGTTTTTCTCCGCCTTGCGGGTATTTCGTAATAAGTGGCTGAACAGCAATTTCTTTATCACCGGCGAGTTTTTGATCAAAAAGCTCAATTGCATTCATCTTATTATTTTCTATAGCAATGATTCCATTTTTAACGTTTAAGACCTTCATTACAAGTCTGAGACCATTAATAATTTCGTCGGGATGTTCAAGCATCATTCTATGATCAGTTGTTAATGCCGGTTCACATTCTGCTCCGTTAAGAATTACTGTGTCGAGTTTTGATGTCTCGTTGGTTGTGAGTTTAACGTGTGTCGGGAAAGTTGCGCCACCTAGGCCTACTACTCCGGAATCTTGTATTCTTTGCCTTATTTCATCAGGGGTAAGGGTGAGTCCGTCTTCGTAGTTATACTCAGTCATGTTCGCTTCTTTGTCTCGTTCAATTACAACTGCGTGAGATGGCACCCCCATCGGGTGCATGAAATTACCTGCTCCGATAATTGTGCCTGCAATAGAAGCGTGCACAGGGGCAGATACAAAACCGCCGGCTATAGCGATTTTATCACCGCATGCCACTTTATCTGCAATTTTTAGTATGGTCTTTGCGGGAGCGCCTTTGTGCTGGGATACATGCAAAATGACTCTATCTGGTAATGGCAGCGCTATAATTGGTTTATCAGCAGTAGCTTTAATTGATGGTGGATGTAAGCCTCCCGAGAATGTTTTTGGAGTTAGCATTATTTATCCTCATTTATATTTTCTGTCTTTATATTAGCATCAATAGTTTTAAGTTTTGGGGCGATGCTACCTGACATTTCATTCGCTTCAAGGACGAAGTGTGCGAGCATTCTGTTCATTTCATCTGCTACCATGCTTAAATGTTTTGTGATTTTTGTCATATTGAGAGTTGAATCTCTTTGAGATTTCAAAGATGCTAATACGCTGTCAACTTCTCTTGTGGTTGTTTTAGTGGTTATAGAAAGATGTTCAATGCTATTACTTATGGCTTCAATGTTTTTACTTTGTTCGGCTGAAGACTTAGTAATGTCTTGAACTTGTTTATTAACACTTTCAGATGACATACCAATTTCATCAAGGCAAACACCGGCTTGGTTCACAATTTTTACGCCTTCCTGAACTTTTTCTTTGCCCACACTCATTTCTTCAACAGCTTTATTTGTTTTATTTTGAATTTCATTAATCAATGCACCAATTTCTTCAGCTGCTTTTGCGCTTTGTTCTGCAAGTTTTTTAACGTTTGAGGCAACAACGACGAAACCTTTTCCTTGCTCACCAGCTCTTGCCGCTTCAATGCTGGCATTTAATGCCAACAGATTTGTTTGTCTTGCAATTGCGGTTATTGTTAAAACGATTTTTCCGATTTTTCTTGATTGTGCTTTTAGTTCTTCTAGTACTCTAGAAGAGTCTCCAACTGCATGTTCTATTTCTTTTATAGTTGTAGAAGCTTCTCTGACTGCTTCCATACCTTGATTAGCTTTAATTCTGTTTTGCACAAACTCTTCATATGTTCTGTTCGCACGTTTTGCAATTAATTGAGAGTTTGCTGATATTTCTTGAATTGCTGCAGCTGTAGCTTCTAAAGATACTGCTGAATCTTTAGAGGCTTTTGTAATTCTTTGTGTGTTTCCAAAAATTCCTTGTATTGATTCATTAGATTGTATTGTAAGGCTTGAAATGCTGCCTGCCATTTGCGATAGTCGCGCAATTACGTCTTGAATTTGTAAAAGCAATTTTTGAATATAACCGATAAATCTATTAAAACGGTCTGAAACTTCTGTTAATTCGTCTTTTCCAATTATCGCTAATCGTTTTGTTAAATCTCCACGTCCCTTTGAAATCTCGTCTAACCCTTGAGATACACCGTGAATTTGCTTAACAATACCGCTCATTACATACATTGTTGCAAGAGTCATTGCTATCAGCCCAATAATTACCAGAAATAAAGAAAAATTCTGAGCTTTTTTAAGAGCTCCCATCATGCTTTCTGTGTCAACTGTTGTCAGTACAACCCAATTTAAATTTTGAACAGGAACAGAAGCGATAAGAATATTTGCCTGATCTCTTTCTAAGTATGTGTTAAAATCATTTTTTGTTTTAGTGATTTTTGTTGCAATATCTTGTAATTCAACATTTTGAACGTGCTGATAAATACAGTATTTATCGCTCAATAAATAATCCGATTCGGGGTGTGCTACATAAAAACCGTCTTGGAGAGGATCTGTTGAAACCAATGTTGTTTTAGCCGATAAGCTTCCCAAAACTGAAGTTACAGGTTCAAGCAAACGTTCAAGATTGACTCCTATGACAGCTATTCCTATGCGTTTATTATCTTGCATTATGAGTTTATATAAATAGATAACTCTTTCTTTATATTCTTCAGTAAGTTTGAGCATCAGAACAGGGCTTTTTATAACAGTGTCTTTGCTCATGCCTTCACGTATTGCAGTATTAATAAACGGCAAGTAATTTTCATTCTCAAGGTCAGTATTCTTATGATCGGTCGGTAAAACTTTGTGCATTGTTTTGCCATCAGAATATCGCAAAATAGCTATTTCAACAACTTCACGGTTAAAAAATTCATCAACCGGAGTTTTCAAAATACTTTCTATCGGTCCATTCATGACTTCACGCCACAATTCTATATTTTCAGTGTTTTCCGGAGCTTGATCTATCCAAGACAAAAATTGAACGAGAGCAGGCATTCCCGAAAGATATGTAACTATATTTTCGTATCCTGCAAAGAAGGCATCAATGCGACCTGCTTCAGCTTTGATTGAAGCAATTATTTGCAATGGAACCTGACTTTTTACCGCAAGGTGAATTTCATTTGAAGTGAAAAAAGTAAGACCGAGAAGCAGAGCAGACAATATTAAAAGAGTTATAAAAAGTCTTGTTTTAATTTTCAGATTAGAAAAAAAATTCACAGTATTTTCCTTATTTTTCAGGTATGTTCAAGATTTGTCCGATTTTAATGATAGAATTTAGTTTGAGCGCATTAGCTTTGAGTAAAGAGTTTAAAGAAACCCTTTTTTTGGATGCAATTTTAGAAAGTGTGTCGCCAGATTTAACTTTGTATAGCGAAGCTGCTTTCTTTCTTAGCAGTTCATTTTTTTTTCTTAATTCATCTTGTTGTTTTTTTAATTTTGCCTTTTTAGCGGCTCTTTCTTTGCGAAGTCTTTCTGCTTTTTCTGCAGCCGCCTTTTTTGCATCTGCGTGAACACAGTATGCTATGTAACCTTCGTCAATGCCATCTTCGATTTCGCTAAGCAAAAAATCTGAAACTCCGGCATATATGCTTTGAGCCAGCTTGCTTCGGTTAATATTGTTTTTTAGTATTGAAGCGTCTTTAGAATTTGAAACGTAACCAAATTCAACCAATATTGAAGGCATAGCGAGAGAGTGTAATACTTTAAAGCCAGCTCTTTTTACTCCTCTAGATGGGAGTTCTTGTATTGTATTTGCCAGTTTTATTTCAGTTTTTTCTGCTAAGAACTTGCTCTTATACATTATCTTAGCTTGTTTTTCAATTAATTCTTTTTTGCTAAGCGCTGTATCAATAGTAGAGGGCATTTGTGAATCAGCGAAATCAACTTTATTTTCAATTTCGGCAACCAGTCTTTCTGCTTCTCCTACAGCTCCTTTTGGGGATTCATAATATACTTCTATTCCTCTTATGCTTTTAGTATTATTATAATTATAATGTAGACTTACAAAGGCATCGGCACCAAGATGCTCTGCAATTTGTCTTCTTCTATCGAGCGGAATAATGTAGTCGCCGTCTCTAGTTAAGACTGCTTTAAACTTTTTGTCTCTGTCAAAATAGGCTTTAACCAGTTTGCCCATAGCCATAACATGATTTTTTTCAATAATACCGTGCCCTGATGTTCCCGGGTCTTCTCCGCCGTGCCCCGGGTCTATTACTACTATTTTTACATTTTCGGATTTAAGTTGTTTAACTTCAGCAAGTTCAGCATCACGTTTTTGTTTTTGCTTGGCTGCAGGTTCACGTAAGAAGATAACTATTCTGTCACTTTTTCGCTCATTTGCAGGTAAAACAAATGTTTTAGCTTGAACTCCGGTCGGAGTTTTAAAATTGACATTTACACTCATGTCTTTATCAACTTCTTGAACTGTTAAAACTTCAAGAAAAGGATTTTGCAGAGGATAACGTTGTCTTCCCGGTCTAAACGAACAATTTTTAATGTTAAAATTCAGGCTTCCGTCTTTTATTAAATTAACTTCGCTGACTTTTGGGGGCTTTGTTAAATCCAGGACTATCTGGGCTTCTTCAGGACTTTGCCAGAAACGAATATCGGTTATCCTTGTATTTATTTCAGCTAAACACACAGTGTTGGCTACTGAAAAGCATACAAAAAATAAAATTAAAACAATTTTTTTTGTTAAAAGTTCGGTTTTTATCACTGATAGTTCCGGCTCTGATAAATTTCACTTGCAAAGAGTATATCAGTTTTTAGCTTGGGATTCTATATATTTTTTTATCCCCTAACTATGTTCAATTAGTTAAGGAGTCTTATAAATTGCTTCATTCAACAATTCAAG
>JAQVCG010000071.1 GCA_028689875.1 Candidatus Rifleibacteriota bacterium
CCCGGCAAAGACAGCACTTTGTCTATTGCCTGCGCTTTTTATTCAGCCTGTCTCGATAATAATTTATAAAAAAATTAGGTTCTTAAAAATCCGGTTTCGATTTGGCGAACAGAAAGCCTAACAACAATCGGTCTTCCGTGCGGGCAAGTAAATGGATTTTCGGTTTTTAAAAGCTGTGCAAGCAAGCTGTTCCACTCAGATGAAGATAAGGGATCACCCGCTTTTACTGCGGCTTTACATGCCATAGACTTGAGTAATTCAACTTTAATTTCATCAAGAGTTCTACTTTCCCAGCCGTTCAAGACTTGCGAAAGCATATCCTGAATATTCTTTTGGTCTGATTTTTGCTCAGAAACCGGCATTGCAGTTATATAGAATTGCCCATCTTCTTCTTGATGTATTGAAAAGCCCAAATTTTTCATGTCGTCTAAGTGATCTTTTATTATAAGTCGCTCAGAGGGCAACAATTTCAAAGGAACCGGAAACAGCAAAGTTTGCGTTGTTATTGGCGTATCTTTATATGTCTGCAGATATTGGTCGAACAAAACCCGTTCGTGAGCAACATGTTGATCAATAATAAATAATCCTTCATCGTCTTCACCAAGCAAATATGTGTTTTTAAGCTGTGCCAAAATTTTAGGTCTACTCAACTGTACTACCGGTGATAACGGATTTTTTGCATTGTTTTTAGCAGTATCGGGTATTATATCAGTGACCAGTTTTTCTTCACCAACAACATATGAACGGTCTATACCGAAGTTATTAGGTGAAAGAGTTCTGGTTAAAGATGGTATATTGACTAACTTTGGTGTGTTTGCAGAAAAAATACCTGATGGTTGAATTTGAGAAAAGTCAGCTTGTGACTCTACTTTTTCGATTGTGGGTTCTATGTCTGCTATCATTTTTAAACCCGACAAACTTGCTTTCACTGTTTCCCAGATTAGTCCGAAAATCCAGTGTTCATCTTTGAATCTTATTTCGGTTTTTTGAGGATGCACATTCACATCTATCATATCGGGCGGAATTCTAAGATCTAAAATTAGAACAGGATATTTTCCTTTAGGAAAAAAGGCTGAACAAGCTTTATTGATAGCCTGAACCAGCAACTTTGTTTTAACAACTCTTCTGTTTATAAGGGTTGTCATATATCTCGAAGATGGTCGTGCTTGATTAGGCGGCGATATATAACCACGCAAAGACATGCCTGTTCCCGCAATTGAAGAAGGTTCTTTTAGTGGAATCAAACCTTTTGTCACTTCGGGTCCATAAATAGCGAGTACCGAGTCGCTTAAATTACCCGACCCATTTGTGGTTGCTATTGCCACATTCGATTTTGTAAATTTAAAAGCTATTTCAGGGTAACCCATCATGTAATGGCATACTATATCAGATATTTGTGCCATTTCGCTTTGCACGCTTTTTAAAAATTTTCGGCGTGCCGGCGTGTTATAAAAGAGATTTTTAATTTGAATACGAGTTCCGCCCGGAAAGGAGTCTGAGTCGATATTGCTCATAACTCCGCCATCTATGTTAACTCTTGTGCCGGTTTCTTCGGAGTTATGCTTAGTAAAGAGTGAAACTCTTGAAACTGCAGCTATTGTTGGCAGAGCCTCGCCTCTGAAACCCAGTGTTACAATATTTTCAAGCTGTTCATCGCTATATATTTTGCTGGTGGCGTGTGGCGTAAAGGCAAGCACTGCGTCGGCTCTTGTCATGCCTTCACCGTTGTCAGTGACTTCTATAAGTTTTTGCCCGCCGTCTTTAATTTCAACTTCGATTCTGGTTGCCTTTGCATCGATTGCGTTTTCTATGAGTTCTTTTACAACAGACGATGGTCTTTCTACAACTTCACCTGCGGCAATTCTACAAATAACATCATCGTCTAAAACTCTAATTTTTGTGTTCTGCATAATTTATCAACCTTCGCCCATTTCCCAGTTAGCGACGGCGTTAACCTCAAGTGGGTTCCCACTAACCGTTTCTGCCGCATAATAGCCATGCGCAGCAACCATTGCCGCATTGTCTGTGCAAAGATGTATCGTAGGAAGCAACAACTCAACCTTGTATTTATCTGCTACTTTTTTAATTCGTTCACGCAAAACTTTGTTAGCCGCAACACCTCCGGCCATAGCAATAATCTTTGCCGGTCTGTCTTTTAGAGCCATTTCGATTTTTTCGGCAAATATTTCTGCCACAACATATTGCAAACTGGCGCACAAATCAGCACGATTCAAGTTTTCGCCTTCTTGCTGAGTTATTCTCATTACAGCTGTTTTTAAACCGGAAAAACTGAAAACATAACCTTTTTTACGCATGGGTATGGGCAAATTGTATCTGTGCGGGTCTCCATTTTCGCCCTCTTTTTGAATAACCGGGCCACCGGGATACCCTAACCCCAAATGTCTTGCGATTTTGTCGTAGAGTTCTCCGGGAGCATCATCAAGTGTTCTAGCCAGACATTCAAATTTTCGAGGTCCTGTGGCATAAACTAAATTTGAGTGTCCACCCGAAACTATTAAACCTATAAATGGATACTCGGGCTTTTTTGATGCTGCCAAAAATGATGCAGTTAAATGTGCCTCAATATGATTTACAGGAATCAGCGGTTTTTTCAAATACCAAGCCAAAGCCTTTGCTGTTGTTAGACCTATAAGCAATGGCCCTAACAGCCCCGGCCCCGAAGTAACGGCGATCTGATCTATATCGCTTAATTTAATCTGAGCTGCACCTAAAGCCTCGTTTAACAAAGGCAAAATAGCTTCAAGATGCTTTCTTGAGGCAACTTCAGGCACAACACCACCAAATCGCTTATGAATCTCTATTTGTGATGAAACCATGCTCGTAAGAATTGTGGTTCCATCTTTAATAATGGCAATCGAAGTATCGTCACAAGAGGATTCAACACCTAAAGTAATCATTATCGGTCCTTGTTATTTTGCTTAAAATTGCGTTCAGCCTGAGACGGAATAACATAAAACGGCAAAATTTTAAATATTCCCGCCATATCATTCGCGCGCTCGACATTAGTTTTATCGTTCACTATCAAATCATGCAACGCTTGTCCCGAAAGTTCTATTTTTTCAACATTACCATCTGAAAAGTTTATTCCGTAGGTTTTTACGCCGTCTTTTCCAATATCGCTTCGCTCTACAAGCTTGGGCGGTTCAAAACTCAACGCTGGCAAAGTGGCTTCTACCTCAAAGGCTTTGTCAATTAAAGTGGGGGAAACAAGCTTGATTTGTCCGGTTACACCGGCTTGTGCAAGTGTTTTAAGAGCCCAAACGAACAAATTTACACCCACTAATTCACATGACTTAACCATTGCCAGAGTTCTAAAAAATGATGCGGCAACTCGAATTCCGGTAAGACTTCCGGGGCCGGTACCAACAACGAACACATCTGCTTCGTGCGCAGTAAAACCGCCGACTTCAAGCATTTCGTCACATATTGCCGTAATTTTTGAAGCAAAATCACGATCTGTCTCAAATATTCGTGTTTGAAAAGAGCTATCATCGCCTATTTGCGCATAAGTCATTTTACTTTCTGAGGCGTCAATAAAAAGATATTTCATTTTTTTGCTTCTTTCCATTCCCACGTTATATCACGACTTTCAAAGCTTTCTTCAGTAGTATCATTTTCAGATTGCGAAATATTAACAGCCAAGTGGGCCAATTTTTCGAGTTCTTCTACCCTCTCGGCCCATTCTATTAAACATGGCTGACCTGACTCAAGAATATCGAATAAACCTATATCAACAACCTCTTCGAAACAATTTAACCTATAAAGGTCTAAATGAAATACAGAAGCCGAATTACCCCTATATTCATTCATCAAAGTATAACTTGGACTCGAAACATTTGCCTCAATGCCCAATCCACAGGTAAATCCCTTGGCAAACAATGTCTTACCGGCCCCCAGAGTGCCGTGCAGCAAAACCAAGGCCTTCGGATACTCAGTTGCAAGCTTTTTCGCAAATTCAACAGTAGCTTCCGGTGAAATGCTGCGATAAAAATTTTTCTCGCCCATTTTAATCTCTAAGCTCCGTTGCTAAAACAATATCTCTGTTTATACAAGCCAAACAAGTTAAAAGCTTATCGCGCAAGCTCATATCTTTTACCGCGTCTCTTATTTGTCTCAGCAGGTCAATTACTTGTCTGAATGCTCTGATAATGTCGCCTTCAGGAATATCTGTCATATCCATTATTTCTTCAAAGGTCGCTCCAGCGCTCCATGCAAGCATTAAATGACAAATTTTGGTTTCCAGCGGTTTTACGAAAGAATGCTGTCTTGCCAAGCTATTTACAAACCCTTTTGCGCTTTTCAGTTTTTCCGGCAATTTGCTCAGCACTCTGCTCTGATCGCTATTTGCTGCCCCACCTCGTCTTCTGTATTCATAAACAAGGGAAAGGGCAATCGCGTTTATCTCGTGTTCGGTGCATTCGTGAAAATAGCCGTGAAACATTAATTCTGTTACCGTTATTTCTTCTGTGTGTATTCGGCTCGCAAACTCGCCTCTAGGCAATAAACCGTCCGCATCAATGTAACCTAATGAACGTAATATTTCAAGTTTTCGTTCATATAGCGGCAGTTGCAATTCACCCTGTTCTTCAAGCAGTTCGCGCCAGTAATCAAGTTTTTTTTGTAATTTTATCGTTTGCTGGTATTTAGAAACACACTTATTCTTTGATCTACATTTTCCACAAATAAAGGCATTTTCTTTTTCCACAAGTTCATCTCTGTTTTTAGAAAACTTTTTCATCAAGTCTTCCATTTCGAAATGGTTGTTTTTATTACGACCGCGCATACCGAATCTGATGTTATTCAGCTGCCTATTCATGGTGTCTTCTTGCTGCTGTTTTCTTTTATAAAACACCATATAGTCTTCGAAATCATTCTTTTTTTCGGGACATCTCGGCATTATAGCCTCGATTTCAGCACGAATCTTATTAACTTTAGAAGTTAATTCGGGCAATTTTTTATTTGCCTGAAACTGAGCAAAATTACGTTTTAGAATTTTTCGCACTTCCTCGGTTTTATGCCCTGAATAAAGGTTTAGAACACTGTTAAATGATAAGTCAAAGCGGCTTTCGAGATGTTCGATGTCACCGTAGACCAAGTTTTGTAATTCTACAATTGATAAGTCGCTTGGAATATGAGGAACAACGACCCAACCGGTGGTATCGATACCACGTCTGCCGGCTCTGCCGGATATTTGTGTAAACTCCAACGATTGCATCGGCCTGAAAGAGCGCCCGTCATACTTCTTTAAGGCATCATATCCAACGCTTCTAGCAGGCATGTTAATTCCAACTGCAAAAGTTTCAGTAACAAAAAGAACTTTTAAATACTTTTTAGCAAATAGAATTTCAACCAATTCTTTGAGTTGAGGCATCAAACCTGCGTGATGCCGCCCGACGCCTTTTAAGAGTTCTTCACGCAGTCTTTGTGCAGTTTCAAGGTTTTGTAATTGATATTTTTCTAAGCAGGCATCGACAATTTCTTCTATTTCTGCTTTGTCTTTGAGCGAAGTAAAATCCATTTTTCGGGATGTTTCATACGAGAATTTGTCCGCTAATGCGCGAGAAAAGACAAAATACAACAAAGGAAGTCTGTCGAGATTACGCAAATTTTTAATTATGTCAAAATGTCTGAATTCAGTTTCCTTTTTGCCTCTTCTTCCTCTTTTATGGTCTTCAAAAGCCTCATCAAGAGCGCCCTTACCGGTAACCTTCTTTTTCAACTCTTTAAACGTTATTAGCTGTTTTTTATAATGGAACAAGAATGATAGAGGCACAGCACGGTTATTATGGCTTATTACCTTAACCTGGTGGTCAATAACCGATTCTATCCAGCCGGCCAATTCGTCACAGTTCGGTATGGTTGCCGATAAAGCAAGAAAACGAACAGTTTTAGGAGAAAAAATTATAGATTCTTCCCAGACTGTTCCACGTTCAATATCGCCTAAATAGTGAATTTCATCAAAGATAACATAAGACACATCAGCTATTGCTTCAGGGTCTTCCATGGCCATGTTTCTGTATACTTCGGTCGTAACAATTAATGCTTGGGCGTCTCTATTTATAACAACGTCGCCGGTCAAAATACCTACTTTATCACCGTAAAGACGCGAAAAATCGCGATATTTTTGGTTTGACAAAGCTTTAATCGGAGAAGTGTAAATAATTCTTTTGTCTGATTTTAAAACTTTTTCAATAAGGTATTCGGCCACAAGGGTTTTACCTGAGCCCGTAGGCGCTGATAGAACGAGTGAATGACCGTTTTCTATTTCGGTAATAGCTTGAATTTGAAAATCATCTAATGTGTAGTCACGATATTTTACATTGAGTTCCATGAATGGTGTATTGGTTTCCTTGATAAGATGTACTGCATAATGCGTTTAATATTACAATATACTCCCTTGATAGAGATGCTTGCAATAGAAGAAGCTAAAAACTCAACATTTTATAGGAGGGAAAGGCTGCGAAGAAGTTTTTTTTCCTTCATCGGGATGAGCTATAGGGGGAAAAGGCTGTGAATCAGTTTTTTTCTCTTCATTGGGATGAGCCATAGGCGGATAAGGCTGAGAAGAAGGGGTTCCCTCAGTTTTAAGCATTTCATCTTCCGGCAATTCTTTACCAGTTTCATCGTCAATCAGAACCATGTCTGAGCCGTCTTCGATTGGTTCGAAGTATTGAGAAATTTTTTCATCAAAAGCATTTAAAAAGGCTTGAACACATTCCGGATCAAACTGTTTGCCTGAAAACTTTTTAAGTTCTGCAATAACCGTGTTTACCGAAAGACCTTTTCGGTATGGGCGATTTGTGGTCATTGCGTCAAAAGCATCTGCCACACAAATTATGCGGCCGGAAAGCGGTATATCTGTACCGGTCAGATGGTCCGGATAGCCGCGTCCGTCGTAATATTCGTGATGATGAAGAACTCCGGGAATTTTATCTGCTAAGAAATCAACAGGCCTCAAAATTCTTGCACCTATTGATGGATGCATTTTAATTATTGCATATTCTTCGTCTGTTAAGCGTCCGGGCTTACGTATAATGCTGTCTTTAATGCCGATTTTACCTACATCATGCAAAAGACCGGCATACCTTATATTTTCGACTTCTGTTTGTGAGAGCCCCATTTGCTCTGCTATAGCAACAGAATACTGTGTAACTCTACGTGAATGGCCCTGAGTATATGGGTCTTTCGCATCTATTGCAGTTGCCAATACTTCAATTGTTGAAAGATATATTTTTTGTATATTTTCGTATAATCTTGCGTTTTCTATGGCAGAAACAGCTTGATTGGCCACATTTACAAGAGTTTCTAGGTCATGATCGTTAAAAGGAATGTCTCCGGTTCTGTTTAAAACCTGCAAAACACCGACTACGCTGTCTTTATGGCACATAGGAACACAAATCATTGATCTTGTAACAAAACCTGATTTTTTGTCGGCACCTTTAAAGAATCTTGGGTCTTTAGAAGTATCGGGAACGATAACCGGAGCATTATTTTGTGCGCACCAACCGGCTAGGCCTGTTCCCATAGGGAGACGTATTTCTTGTAGTTTAGCGCTTACACTAGAGTCACCGCTAACAATATGAAAATAAAGTTCATTTGTATTTTGGTCAACCAAATAAACGGTAGAAGTTTCGCAACGCATAACCTTAGTTGCAGTACTCATTATTTTAGTCAGCAGTTCTTTTAAGTCAAGTGTTGAACTGACAACTCTGCCAACTTCAAGCAATGCATTCATTTCTTCCATTCGAAGATGAACAAGCTCTAATTCTAAGAAGGTTCCGAGCGCAGTAGAGGCTAATTCAATAAAACTGTATCCTATTGAACGGAGAGACTCGTCGATAGACTTTAATACTAGCGCCCCAAATGGATCTTCTTTTTTTCCTAAGGGAACAAAATAGTTGTTAGAGCCACTCTGTTCGACCACAGAATTATTTATTTTATTTTTATCTGCTTTACTTTGAGTAAAATAGTCACAATATTCAGTCAAAACATTTACTTCAAAGCCGTCATTAAAGCGAATTCGAGTAGATTGTGAAGATTGGTCGTAAAAAATAACTGCCAATCCTTTTACGCCAAAAAGATCATAAGAAGTTTGGGCCAATATTCTTAAAATGGCATCAATGTTTTTACCATTGGCTAATATTTGCCTCTGAGCCTCAAATAATATGCTCTGAAAGCCTGTTATAGGATTGTCTGCCACTTTCGTGGTCTCCTTATGTTTAATAACAATATAATAAACAGCGACATTCTATCAGATTTTTATCGTTTTGTGTAAAATTTTTTGCGATTTTTCATCATTGTAAGAAATAACACTGTAATCACATTTTAGAGTTCCCCATTCGGGGAAAACAGTAATAGGTATTTTATCTATATTTTTACGCCACCAAGATTCCGGATTTATGCCTCCGATTGTTTTTTGAGTTACTATAGCCCCGGCGTCGGGTATAAATGAGCAAGAATTTGAGTATGGTTCTGACGCAATCAAATAACCTAATCCACTTCCGAAAACTATGGTTTTAAAGTTATAAGCACTTATTCTCCAGGTCAAGGCTTCTTTATAACGCATATCAGTTCCGTTCACGTTAATATATACGGGGAAATCATCAGTTTTGTTTGCAAAAAATTTATCTAATTCAATATAAGCCGGATTTGCCGGAACTTTTCCGCTATGGTCAACTAAACTTATAGCCCAAAATTCATAACCGTCTAATTTATAGCGTTTAACTCCTTTACCGGGAGCTAAGGCAGATAAATTAGCGGGTCTAACTATATTAAAGTTATTCTTATCTAAGAGATTTCTTGCTGCACAGCGTGTTATAGCTTGTTCTCCAAGAAATAAGACATCTATTCCTGAATTAAAGAGTTTATCTACTTGATTTTCTAACTCGGGGGCAGAAGAAAACAAGCCTCCGGCATTACAAAAAATCAAACAATCAGTTTTAACATCTTCTTTTACGGCATTAACAATATTTTTTATGGATTGTTGCTGCAACTCATGCTGAAATTGACCTAATATTACAATTTTTTTCATTAAAAACCCTTAATCAATATTCCATTTTTGTCTCAATACTTTAAGAACAAATAACGGAATTTTAATCATTCGCGAAAATCTTGAAGGTTCTAAATATAGTCTGAATAGCCATTCTAATGCAAACCTTTGCATAAATATCGGAGCTCTTGGCAACTCTTTTGAAATTACATCAAAGCTGCCTCCGACACCTATTGCCACAGAATTAGCACCATATTCGCGCAATTTTGTTATAAACCATTCTTGGCGAGGCACACCTAAAGCAACAAATACTATTTGAGCTTTAGTTTCGATTATTTGTCTGATAATTTTATCTTCATCAGATGAATTTTTTTGAAAATAACCATGATATATACCGCATACATCAATATCATTGTTTTCTTTCAAGATATCTACAGCTTTATTTGCAACACCGGGCTTTCCTCCCACAAAAAATACCCGAAATTTTTCTTTTGCTGCTCTTTCGCATATTTGCGAAACAAGAGCCACTCCGGGAACTCTTCCGGGTAATGGAAGCCCCAAAAAATCAGAAGCCCAAACAATGCCTGCCCCGTCCGGAACCACAAGCTCTGCTTTTTCAAACACCGATTTAAAAGCTTCATCTTCATCAGCTCTCACAATTGCTAAAGAATCAGCAGTAATAACGTGAGCAAATTTTTGGGCGGCAGCAAACTCAGCTATTTTATCAACGACCAGATTGGCGCTCAAAGTATCTACGCTTATTCCCATAATATTAATACGGTTCGGCAAAACTTCGAAAGACTTTTTTCTGCGAATAAAAGTGTTTAAGAACCCGCCAATAGTCATACTCAAAAGGAGCAACAACATTATTAAAGCAATTAAAGGTGTTTTAAGAGATAAAATTAACCAGGCAAAATTTAGACACAAAAACACCAAGCCCGCAAATAAGACTGTTTTTTCGCGCCTTAATGACCACGAATAAGCGCGGCTTTCTATTGTTTTTTCTGGAATATGAAGCTTATTGCCAAAATATGAAAGCACAATCATTGCGGTTATCATTATAAATGGAAAGAATATCACCACAGAGGGTATACAAAGCCCTAAAAGTATCAAACTGGGTGATTGTTCTGATATTGTGACAATTCCTAATAAAAAGCCGGCTGAAAAAATTCCGGAAGAACCGAGCAAAAAGCGTTTATTGGCGGCTTTTGT
>JAQVCG010000072.1 GCA_028689875.1 Candidatus Rifleibacteriota bacterium
ACATCTTGACCAATAATTAGATGTTTTGCTTGCCAAAGCAAACCTTGCTCAATCTGAGCTATTACGGTTTTATGGTCAAATGCCATCTTTGGAAGTTTGTTTAGGGGAAACCAAGCAACTTCAGCAGCATCATCTCCTGATTTCGGTTTTATGTTTGTGTCTCTTATAAGACAGCCAAAAACAAAAGTAACAGTTCTGCCTCTGGGGTCTCTTCCCGGCTCACCACAAGCAAACAGCGGCTTGAGCGGCAGGTCAGTAAGACCAGTTTCTTCAGCTAATTCCCTTGATGCTCCAAAAAGAGGAGTTTCGTCCATTTCCATAAAACCACCGGGCAAAGCCCAAAAGCCTAAAAAAGGATCGTTTCCTCTTTTTATAAGTAAGATTTCAGGATATTCAAGTGCCGGAGTCCTTAAAACAGCTGCATCAAGAGTTACTGAAGGTCTGGGATATTCATATTCGTAAACCATATTTAATCCAAATGATGTTTTAACATTCTTGAGAATACAGATTCGGTTACAAGACCTATAAGGTCGTCATTAGAAACCTTTATAGTTGGTAACATGCGAAGTTCTTTAACAACTGAGTCGATAGGCGCTGGATTATTGTCGTGATTTAAGTCACAGCTGACACCGTTTTTATTCAGGTAGTCAAAGAGAGTTTGGCTGTTAGAAATATTAATATTGTCTGCAAAAACTGCCTTAAATAAGCATGAAATATATGGTTCTATATGTTTTGAGTTGTTTAAATTGACAAAACTGTTTGCTAAGCTAGAGTCATAATAAACCGCTGGCTTTTTAATGATTATGCCTAATTCTTTTCCGTATGTGGCAAGCTTTTGCCAGCGCATTTCACTCCAAAACTCAAGATAACTCGTGAGAGGAGAACCCATTACTGAGAGCCCGATGGGAGCTATTTTGCCGCTACAATTTTCCATCTTTTTTCTAAGGAGTTCCCAGGAAAGGTAAGAATATGGGCACTGAAAACTAAAGAAAAATTTTGCATCTGGTTGTATGTAATCAATAATCATGAGGATATGATAACAGCGAAAGGTTACAAATTCAATAGGCTAAATTACTCGTCAGATTCAATATTAAAAAAAGGAAAAACAATATCTTCTGATAGTTTGTGTCGAATTCTTTCAAGAAGTTGTAAGGGGCGGCCATAAAGAAGTTTAGATTTGCCATTAAGTCTAACTTCTGTGTATTGGCTAAAGTCAACTGTAGGTATTTTTCTGAATTCACTATCGCCGAAAACCATTTTTCCCTTATGGATAACCATTCTAAAGTCCTCTTGCTTTAAATTTAAAAATATATCAAAAGGTTCAAGTTCCTGGTTATCTTCAAAAATAATGAAATTTGCAGCTTTGCCCGGAGCTATTGAACCCACTTCTTTATCTATTCCTAATATTTTCGCTGCATTAATTGTGGTCATTTCAACAAGCGTTTTAGCAGTTATTTTGTCGGATAGATAATTTTTTGAGTATTCTAGGGCTGTTTTGAATTCTGAATGAAGAGTTGTTGAACCTGTGTCAGAGCTGTCGGTGCCAATGGCGATAGAAATACCTAGATCAGATATTAGTTTTATATTCGGCTGACGTCCATATAATCGAGCATTTGAATTTGGCAACCAAATTATTGATGCTTTTTTTGCTGATATGAGCTTTATATCTGCTTCTTCAAGATATACTCCGTTTACAAGTATGGTGTTTGAATTTAATGCGCCTAATCTGTTTAGGCTTTCTACTTCCTCATGAAGCTCTTTAGTATCTCCTTCGCATATGTGAACGATGAAAGGTAAGATGCCATTCGTTTTTTTATAGTGTTCTTGCAGATTGCCACACCACTCAAGGCGGTTTTCTGATACTGAATGAGCCACATATATATGATCCATTAAACTTATTAGATTATGCCCGACAAAGGTCCCAGAAACTTCAGGGGGAAAATGATCTACTACTGTTGTAATTCCAGAAATGACGTTTTTATACATCCCAACTGTATATAAATCAGCTACCGAAAGCCGTTGCATACGTTTATATTCATCAGTTGAATGAACAGAAGTATGCCATTCAGGCCAACTTGAAACAGGGCATTTGCCTAGCTCTTTCCAAGAAGTGTCGATTAAATGATCGTGAGAGTTAATCAATCCAGGAAAAATTAAATGCCCTTCAAGCTCAATTTCGCTGTCAAAAGGCTTATTTGGTATTTCTTCTATAGCATAAACACCGTAGATATTTTCGTCTTGAATAAGGATGTTGCTCTTTTTAATTGAGAAGTCGGGCAACAAAACCCTCGCATTTCTAAGAAGTTTAAACATTTTATCTTGTGTCCTGCCAAACGCTTATACCCAATAATAAGGAATTATATTTTGTGTCATTGCTATCTGCACGGGAGGTTAATACGACTGGACAACGTGCTCCATAAAGCATTCCGCCCATAGACGCCTTTACATAGTATTGAAGAGACTTATATAATGCGTTCCCTGTGTCAATTCGAGGAACAACAAAAATGTCTGCATTACCCTGGATCTTCCCTTTGTATTTTTTAATTCTTACTGATTCTTCACTTAAAGCTAAATCGAAAGACATTGGCCCTTCGACTACCATGTCTTTTCGAGTTGAAACCATGCTCAATACTGATTCTGCTAGCTTTGTTGAAGGGATTTTATCTGAAATTTTTTCATTTGCACTTAACAGAGCAACATTAGGTATACGTTTTTCAAAAGCACAAAAAGCTTCTCTGGCATTATCTATTTCCTTTAAAAGTGTTTCTGCATCTGGAGATATGCACATCGCGGCATCCGTTAATATTTTTATGCCAGGTTTATTTGGTAACTCAAAAAAACAAAGATGAGATAACAACGGATTTTTCTTTATGCCCGTTTGTGAATTTAATACTGCTTTTAGAATAGTTGAAGTAGAAACAAGACCCTTCATTAATATATTGCTTCTACCTTCTTTAACTTCTTCAACTGCTTTGGCACAAGCGGCTTTTTCATCTCTGATGTCTATTATTGATACGTCGGGTGAATTTGAAACGTCCCCATACATCAATCGTATTTCTTCAGGATTTCCGATTAAAGTTGCTTTTAATATTCCAGAGTTGATTCCACGGCATACGGCATAAGCACAAGCTTCATCGTTTGCAAGCGGTATTGATACTCGACACTTATTTTTTGTATTTATTTTTTTTTCAAGATTAGCAAAGAAACTTTCACTCATTATTTATCTCCGATAATCACTTATAGTCCATGGCTTTTTCTTCGCCGCGAAGAACACGAAGGCCGCCTAATGCTAATGCTGAAAGTTCGTCTTCGCCCGGAACACAGTGTATTGGTGCAAAACAGCTAACATAAGAAGCTATTTCATCTACAAGAGGTTTGCAATATGCACCGCCACCCGTTATGATGATTCTGCTTACTTTTCCTTTTAATACTGCAACGCAAGACCCGATTGATTTAGCCACTTGATAAGCCATAGCATTTAAAATATCAATGTAAGCTTTATCTCCATTAAGAACTTTTTCTTCTACTTCTATTAGATTGCTTGTGCCTAAATAGCTAACCATACCGCCTTTGCCTACAAGCATTTTTTTTATTTGAGACTTAGTGTGTTTTCCTGAAAAACAAAGATCTACAAGTGGAGTGGGGGGGACATCACCGGCTCTCTCTGGAGAAAATGGCCCTTCTATGAGTCCGTTTGTATTATCAATGCAACGACCCTTTTCTATAGAAGCAACAGTAATTCCGCCGCCAAGATGCACGGCTACGAAATTTTCTTTATACATGTCCAAGCTTAAATCTTTACAGGCTTGTCTAAGAACCGCTCTAATGTTCAATGCATGCCAAACACAGGTTCTTGGCAATTCTTTTAAACCGGAATATCTTGCAATATCATTCCATTCATCAACTATCACAGGATCAACTATAAAAGAAGGAATACCATACTCTTTTGTGAAGGTGTCCGCTATAAGAGCTCCAAGATTGCTTGCGTGTTCTCCGTAAATCCCGGAACGCAAATCTTCTTTAAGAGCTTCATTAACTTTATAAGTTCCGCCTGCTAAGGGTTTTACAAGACCTCCACGACCAACTACGGCAGACAGTTCTGAGGGTGCTAACTTCATTTCATTGACAAAGTCATTTATTGCTGCACGCCTAAAAACAACTTGGTCGATTATGTTTGGGTATTTGTCAAGTTCTTCTGTTGAATGTAATATTTTTTTGACACCAACGAGTTTTTCATTCTCAAATAAGCCAATTTTAGTTGAAGTTGAACCTGGATTTATTACTAAAATCTTTGCAATTGAAGACATGTATATATTCCTTTCGGTCTGTACAGCTTTTGAAAATCTTAACACCTGATTATGTGTCTGTCAATTATTTTGCCTGCAAAGAATCAAATTATTAGCCAATACTGCTCACTTTGTATTTGAACGCTCATAAAGGAAGAAACTTTTACGAAGTTCTCGAAATTTATCGGTTTGTACACCAAAACTGCTAATTATCTGGGATGGAGTTAAGTTGTTTTGTAATCCCATTCTTAATTCTGAAGTGCCTGATAAATAATCAATGAAGGGGTTTTCAAGACGTGGGTTGGTGGTAAACTCTATTTTGTTGGGATGGCTTTGAATTAGAGCGTATAAGGCAGAAACTCCAATATAAACCGAATTATCTAAAAAATCATCATTAGTGCTTAATTGTATTCCTTTACATAAGATCCCGGAGTATTTGCTGAATGTGGGAATAAATTCAACTTTTGAAATAGTTATATTTGACGGCAAAAGGGTTCGCAAGATTTCATACCATTTAATATTATCAACCCAAGGAGCGCCAAGATTTCTGAATGGAGAGAGGGTTCCACGTCCTTCTGAAAGGTTAGTACCCTCAAAAAGACAGGTGCCTGGATAGAATTTTGCTGTTTCAATGTCGGTCATGCTCGGTGAAGGCTTGAACCAAGGGAACTTAGTAGCTCTAATTGACATTGGACAAGAATAATTTTGACATTTATAGACTCTTACTTCGGTTTCAATTTTTGTCTGGTTTCGCCAAAATAGTGCTAACTCACCGGCAGTCAGACCGTATCGCAAAGCAATTGGCAAATGTCCAACAAAAGAAGTCAGGTTTTGATTTAACATGGGACCTTCAACATTTATTCCGCCAAGAAGCTCAGGTCTGTCTAAAATCGCAACAGCAATACCATTTTTAGAGGCAGAATCTATTATGTTTCGCAATGTTGATATGTATGTGTAAAATCTTACGCCGACATCTTGTATGTCATAAATTATTAAATCTATTTCTTTGAGCACATTATCCGAGGGAATTTTGCTCTCATTATACAGGCTGATTATTTCAGCGCCAGAGGATTTCTCAATAGAATTTGAGACATATTCTCCGTCTGGTGCATCAGACAGAAAACCATGCTCGGGGGTGAAAATCTTTTTTAAAATAAAACGCTTATCATTTAATAATCTTTGAATTAAATGAATGCCATTTCTATCCCGTCCTGTATTGTTTGTTACGGCAGCAACTTTAAGAGGGCAAGATTTAAAGTCTGATTCAAAAAAAGTTTCAAGTCCAGGCTTAAACATCTGTTTTCCTATTTTTTGAGGTAAGAAAGAGTGTCGGCTATTAAGTAAAGAGAACCGCATACTAACGTTTTATGTTTGTTGTCAGCCTTGCATTCAGTTATAGCAGATTCAATATTTGGCATCCAACGCCAACCTTGAGACATGCTTGATTTATTAAATTCTTCTTCGGTATATGCACGAGAGGAATTCGGTGAAACAAAAAACAATAAATTACCAAATTTAGACAATTTTAGTGCCATATATTCGGCAGGCTTGTCTTTTAAAGCTCCATAGATTATATTGATTGGGCAAATAGAGGGATTGTCGGACAAATATTTTGCTAGAGCGTCAATGCCTTCGGAATTATGTGCTCCATCGACCAATATTGAAGAGTCTTCTCCGACCCATTGTAATCGTCCAGTCCATTCGGTATTTTCAATCCCTTTTTTTATGGCTTCATTTGGAATTTCAAAGCCGTTTATTTTTAGCTGTTCGACTAATTCTAACGACAAAGACAAATTTTCAAGTTGATGGCTTCCAGGTAATTTAAAAAATATAGATTCGTCAGAAAATGGAAGCGTAAGAATATGCCCGTTATGTCTGCTTTCTAAAAGCTGATATCCGTCATTCAAGTTTCTACATATTAATTTGCCGTTTAAGCTTCTTATGTGTTCTTTAAATAGTTCTAATATTTTAGGGTCTTTTTCTGAAGTAATTAAGGTTCGATTTTTTCTTGTAATACCAAGTTTTTCCTTTGCTATATCCGATTTATCGATTCCTAAAAATTCTTGATGATCGGTTCCAATGTTAGTTATTACTGAAACTTCAGGACTACAGGCGTTTGTTGAGTCAAATCTACCGCCTAAGCCAACTTCAAGTATTGCAAGATCAATTTCACACTCTCGATAGGCCCAAAAAGCAAGGGCAGTAATAACCTCGAAAAAAGCAGGTGAACCGATAGAGGGTTCTTTGTCCATTATTTTGCATATTTCTTTTATTTTATTGACGCCCTCTATCCATATAGAATCTGAGATATATTTATTATTAACTTTTATTCTCTCTCTTAAATCAAGCAAATGAGGAGAAGTAAACAAACCTATTTGATAGTCTTCGCATTCATTTAATATAGAATTTGTTATTGCGCTTACAGAGCCTTTTCCATTTGTGCCACCTATTAGTATACAAGCGTAATCGTTTTGAGGATTATCTAATTCATCAAGCAGATACTTGATTTTTGATAGGGAGTAAGGACCTTTGCGGGTTCCGCGATTAAGAATCCAATTTATTGCTTCAAATATTTTCATGGGTGGATTCTAACATTTGCATATATTTCACGCAACAAATTCTGTTTATCCAATGCAAGAGCAAAGTTTAATCTTTCTGGTTTTATGTGTTATAATCCTTGCATTATTTTAAACGAATCTTTTAAGATAAGTAACTATATGAATAGGATTCAATATGAAATTTTTTAGCAGAAAAAAAGCTGAAAAGCTCGTTGAAAGCGAGTTTGAAGATGAAAATGATTATGAAACAATAACTCAAAAAGTTATTGGTTGGTTGTGGTTTTTCTTTAAATTTGGCATTGTGCTTACTATTATTTCCTGCATTTTACTTACAGGGATAATATTTGGGTTGGTCAGAAGTTTTAGTGAAAAAATACCAATTATAGCGGATGATTCCTATCGTCCAAATTTGACAAGTGTTGTCTATGATTCTAAAGGACGACTTGTGGCTAAGTTGCATGCTGAAGAAAACAGAAGTCGTATTTTATCCAGCCAAGAGATTCCTAACATTATGAAAGGTGCTGTGGTTGCGATAGAAGACGAAAGGTTTTACAACCATTATGGAATTGATATTGTTGGTATAATGAGGGCTATGGTTACAAATGTTAAAGCCGGCAGAATCGTACAGGGTGCTTCAACTTTAACTCAGCAGCTTGTCAAAAATGCTTTTTTATCTAGCGAAAAAACCCTTAAGCGCAAAGTAATTGAAGCAATGATGGCATTTCAGATAGAAAGAAAATACTCTAAGGATGAAATTCTTACTTTATACCTTAATGAGATATATTTTGGACACGGGGTCTATGGTTTGGCAGCAGCAGCTGAACTATATTTTGGAAAAAATCCGGCAGACCTCACAGTTGCTGAGTGCGCTGTTCTTGCAGGAATTCCTAAAAGTCCCGTTGCCTATTCTCCTATAAAAAATCCTAAAAGAAACGCTGAAAGAAAAGCATTGGTTCTTTCTAAAATGGCGGAGCTTGGATTTATAACGCCAATACAATATGAAAATGCAAAAAATGAAGTTATTACTTTAAGGTCTCTAGCAGAACAGGAAACTAAAGCTCCTTATTTTACCGCCTATGTTAGAGACCAATTATTAGACAAATATGGTCCGAATTTGCTTTACAATGGTGGTTTGAAAATTTATACAACAATTGACTTGGAATTTCAGAAATATGCGGAAGATGCTATGGCTTCTGCCTCAATATTTGCTCAATATCCTATTGAAAAATATCCTGATTTAAACGGTTCGCTAATTTGCTTGGACCCTAAAAATGGCCATATTAAAGCTATGTATGGTGGTAGAGATTTTCAAGCTTCTCAGTTTAATAGAGTAACGCAGGCTCTTAGACAGCCGGGGTCATCTTTTAAGCCGTTCGTTTATGCGTGTGCACTTGAAGAGGGAATTCTACCTTCTGATACAATTATAGACGAACCGATTTCTTACACTAATCCCTGGACAAAACAAGTTTGGTCTCCACGCAACTACGATCTGAAATTCCACGGCGAAGTAACAATTATGAAAGCTATTTGTAAAAGTTACAATATCCCTGCTGTAAAACTTATTGATAAGTTAACGCCTGCAAAAGTGATCAGGGTTGCTAAGCGCATGGGAATTATGTCACATATGCAACCTAATCTTTCGTTAGCTTTAGGTTCTGGGCAGTTTACTCCTCTTGAAATGGCTTCTGCTTTCGGAGTCATAGCAAATGGAGGCATTTATTGTCACCCATTATCAATATTAAAAGTAGTAGACCGTGATAATAATGTTATTGAGGAAAACCTACCAAAAGCCAGAGAAGTGATGAAGGTAATTGACGCTGCTATGATGTGTGATCTGCTAAAGAATGTTGTTGAAAGAGGTTCAGGAGCAAGAGCAAAAATTCGTGGTAGGGTTATTGGCGGAAAAACTGGTACAACAAATAATTATGTTGATGCTTGGTTTAATGGAATAACGCCAGAGTTAGTTACTATTGTTCAGTTTGGTTTTGATATGCCAAAGACTCTTGGCAAGGGAAAAGCGGGCGGATCTGTTTGTGGGCCAGTTTGGAAGAGTTTTATGGAAAAAGTTTTGGCGAAATATCCAAATAGTGATTTTCCTGTGCCTGAAGGAGCGGTTAGATGCAAAGTTTGTATGACCTCTGGTAAGTTGGCTTCAGCAGGCTGTCCTGCAATTGAAGTTGTTACGCAGGTCTTTCCTATTGAGTCTCAGCCGCTTATTGAGTGCAGGCATGCACAATATGTCGCTCAAGCCTTGAAGCCTGTTACTTCTGAAGATGATGATGAAGTAGATCTCAATTCAACAGGAGAAGGGTTTATGCCTGAGGTTGATTTTTTCAGTGACAGTTATCAAAATGGCAATATAAGTAAGCCTGTAATGAATTCAGGATTTATTCCTGCAAAAGGTTGGTATAACAGCAATAGCGGATTTGTGGCTTCTCAATCTCTTTCTCAACCAATAGCTCCTATAAATAATAAGCAAACTATAAAAAATGAGATACGCGAACCGGGTGTGTTTGTAGAACCTAATATTAATAAACATTCTGGCCCAAAAATAGAGTTTCAAGATGATTATTTTTAAACTTTATACCTAATATAGTCGATTAACTACTATATATTTATAAGGTTTTTTATGGGAAATTTGTATTGTCCTAAATGTGAAAATGCAAGTCTTGATACAAACGGCGTTTGTGTTAATTGCGGTTACGTGCTTCGTTTGATATGTCCAAAATGCGCACATACCAATTCTGTGAAGGCACGTTTTTGTGGGTTTTGCGGTACTGGAACATCAGTGTCAGTTCGTGTAAAAAAAGAAATTAGAAGTCGAATCTCATACATAACAAGAATCAGGATAAAGCAATTTGCAACCGGCCTCGCCTTTGGTACATTGCTTGCTCTGTTTGCTTTTGGAGCGATGCCATAAAAAAACGCCAGAAGGCGTTTTTTTATGTTACATTTTTTTACTTGTCTTTTTGGGAGGTAGCGGATCAAGTTCTTGATCCTCGGTTATATCCTGATCTGGCTCACTATAATCTCCGTCAGAATCAGGTTCGTTTTCAAAAAACTGAGGGGCTTGTTTCGGACGTGGTCTGTATTCTTCTTGCCTTTGTGAATCATAGGTTTTGGGGTAGGGAGAATAAGATCTGCGTAATGGTTTTTTTTCGGGAGCAAGAGGGAGAGGGGTTATATAAATAATTGATGATTTATATATAACTTCAACACTATCTTT
>JAQVCG010000073.1 GCA_028689875.1 Candidatus Rifleibacteriota bacterium
TGAAAAGGCATACGTCTGTATTTCTTAAGAAAAATCTGTCTCTTGCTTTTGTCTATTGTTAACTCGGCAAGCAGCTGTGCAGAGTGCGTGGCAACAACGTCGGTCGTGCCGGCCTGATAAACTAGATAGTTACCCTGTGCTTTAACCATGTATTTAGTATCATCGTATGTAGTTGTAGAGAATGTATAATGCGGATAAGTAATCACTCTGAATCTATAAGGCGGAGTGGTTACTTCTTCGTCATCAACCACTTTCATTTTTTCGTTTAGGTATATCCATTGTGATTCTATTATGTTTACTAAGTCAGTAATGGGAATTCCGTTATAAGCAGAAAATTTATAAGAATCATTGACAATTGCTTTTTCAACCATATATGGCCAGCTCTTAATTTTTTTTATTCCTCTAAAAATGTCTTTCGAACTTTGAGCCACTGCCATAGCATAACTGACTCCCGAAAAAGCTGCATCCTCGGCTCTATCTGAGTAATCGCTCATTTCTTGAACCAAGCCTTCTACATCCATTACTTTAATATAAGAAATAGAAACTGTCATCAGCAGCCCAAGAATAAGTATTATTGTCATTATTCCGGCCATTGCCCTTTTGTCGCATTTAAACATAAGCATTTAATTCAACCCCGGGGCAGTCAGAACCATAGTCTCACTGCTGATTTCTGTTGCTAAGGTGATTTGCAGAGTCCAAGTCGATATTCTTGTCACATAAAACTTTTCGACTCCTCTCGCCATAACGCTAGTTTTTTTAGAAGGTGTTTCATCTGCAATAAACGACTCTTTCTTCAATACTTTCTCAGCATCAACTTTAACTGTGCAGGTCGCATTTCCAACTAGATAAACTATTTCCGAGAGACCAGTCAAAGGCTCAGGCTTATAAACAAGCGTAGCCCTATTCAAATCTTGTTTCAGCAAATCAAAAGTCATTCTCATGTAATTTTGCGCATTTACTTTTGCGGTGCCCTTTTGCCAAATTGTTGAGCTGTAATCGACAAAACCGATAACCGCCACCAGCATCATAGACATAACTATAATGGCCGTAATTACCTCTGTCAGTGTGAATCCACGTTTATATACTTGCATCGTCTTCTTCTGCCACATATGATTCAGAGGTTAAAATGCCCATAGCGTTTATAAACACTTTAACTCTGGCGTTTCCGTATGCAAAAATCACATATACTTCATCTATGTTTTTAAGATTATAGTCTTTTATGGTGTGAGTCGTTGCACCAGCAGCAGATAATGTTGGCGGCGAAACCAAATACCCTGTCGGGTAAAAATAGATAATTTTGTTGGTCGAGCTATAAATCATGCTTATGCTGCCATCAACAATCGCTTCGTCGGTTTCGAGAATGCTCTCCCAATCAGCTGAATCATATGTAGACCCGACAACAAATCCGGTTGTAGAATCCTCTGAAGTATCTGCATATAAATCATCGTCATATTTCGTGCAAGCCTCTATTTTATAGGCATTTACATAATTTGCCGCATCTAAGTCGAAAACTAACCTGTGCAAAACACTCTCTTGCAAAGCCTTATATCGCGCCAATCTCACCCCTGCCACAAAGTTTTCTGCTTCTGCAGCAACCTTTTGCGAAGCCATAAAACTATCTATCGCCGGCATAGCAAAAGTGGCGGTGACAGCGACTATGCATACCACCACCATCATTTCGGTTAAAGAAAATGCTTTATTTGTCAGGGTTTCCTTAAAGCAAACCATCCTAATGTTGCCGTCAGAGCCAAGAAAGCTATCACTGCCCGTGTCATAGCGTCTGATTGCTCAGAACTCACAACAAGTTCGTCGCCTTTAACATTGACGTAGGCTTTGTCCCAAGGGCTCAGCTCTATTTCCTTTTCGAGTATTTTGTTTCCATAAGTCGCTTTTAATGCGATTTTCTTTGTTTTTTCGTTTTCAGGGAAAGATGTTATCGAAACTTTTCGATATGCGTTGGTTATCGCTTCTCCGTCAGCTTCTACAGCGCTGAACTGAGTGCTTTCGATATGAATTCCGGGCCTGTTGATTGATTCTAAGAAACCGGGCGCCTTATCTGACAAGCCAACCAAAATCATTATACAAACCCCTGTTAATGCGGCGCCGGCTATCAAACCCGAAGAATACAGAACGCCATTTTCTCGTTTTTCTTCAAGATGTTTATCATTTGTGCGTTTTTCGAGAGCCCATCTGATCAGCCCGCCAAACATAATCGGCACTGAAAGCGACATGGGCAGGTAAAGCCCTACTGCAAAAGCCAAAGAGTTGATTCCGAGAAGTTCAACACAAAGAGCCATTAAGGCGCCGCCAATAACCAATGCCCAAGGCAGGCTTCCGCCAATAACACCGTCTACAACAAGTTTCATTAGATTCGCTTGCGGAGCAGGCAGTTCACCGGCCACAATAGCATCTTTAAGAAAATACATGACGACTCCCATGGTTAGTGCCGACGAAAGCACACCACAAAACTCGCCTATTTGCTGATATCTTGGAGTAGAACCAATCAAAAAGCCGGTTTTTAAGTCTTGAGACGTATCTCCGGCTATGGCTGACGCAATGCAAACGAATGCACCAACAGTAAGTGCAGCAATCTTAACATTTGGCATATCGCCCAAACCGGCTAGAACAAAGATAACACAAGTTAGCAGAAGAGTAGCGATTGTCATTCCCGAAATCGGGTTTGAAGAAGAACCTAACAAACCTACGATTCGCGATGAAACCGTTACAAAAAAGAAACCAAACAAAACAATAAGAAACCCTGCCAGCAAAGACAAACCAATTGCACCCTTAAACACTGACATATAGAGATACGCAGCCGCACCAATAGCCAACACGACTACCCCGCCAACTATCCAATTCATGGATAAATCTAAGTCTGTTCTTTCTTCGTTTTCAGCTTTGTTTTTGCCAATTTGAGAGATTCCCGCTTTGAAACTCGATAAAATTACCGGAATAGACTTAATTAGCGAGAAAATCCCCGCAAAAGCAACACCGCCGGCGCCTATGTATCTGATGTATCTGCTCCAGAGTTCGCCCGGAGACATATCCTTGATCAGACTCACAGCCTCAGGATAAATCGGAGTGTTAGCATATTCGCCAAACAGGTAAATTAAAGGAATCAGTACGAGCCAGCCCATCATACCACCGCTCAGCATAATAGCCGAGATTTGCGGCCCAATAATGTAGCCTACGCCCAACAATTCGGGCGTAACTTCAGCGCCGATTTCTGCGCCTTTAAAGCCGGGAATATGTGTTGAGGGCTCTTTGCTCCACAGACCGAAAAGTCTGTTGTGCATCAAAGCTTGATACAAGGCTCCGATACCCATTCCTTTAAACAAAGTTTTAGCTTTAGAAATATCGCCCTGCCCTGCAACAAGAACTTCAGCGCATGCTGTGCCCTCAGGATAAGGCAATTTGCCGTGCTCTTTAACAATTAAAAAGCGTCTTAACGGAATCATAAAGATTACACCAATAGCACCGCCCACAAAAGCAATAGTTGTTATTTCAAGCTTTGAAGGCTCTAACCCCCACAAAAAGAATGCGGGAATGGTGAATATAACCCCTGCCGCCAATGATTCGCCGGCAGAACCGATGGTTTGCACCATATTAGTTTCGAGAATCGATCCGCCTTTAAAAAATATTTTAAATATAGCAACTGCCATAACAGCAGCAGGAATAGAAGCTGAAACAGTAAGCCCAACCTTTAGGCCGAGATAAGCATTTGCCGCACCAAAAACAATACCGATCAAAACACCGATTATTATAGCTTTAGTGGTAAATTCGGCAGGGGACTCAGAAGCGGGAACAAAACTGGGGTAATCTTTGCCGTCTAAGACTTCGTAAGCCTTAGGCGACAGTTTTTCTTTTGAACTCATTGTCAACTCCAATATTGAAACTTTTAAAATAATAGCACAAGCACAACATAATTTACAAAACCTTTGTTGTCAGATATAATTCTAGGATACATATAGAGACAGGGAAAGGAATTCTGCAATGCAAACAAACGAAGGATTAAGCGATTCTCTTGCTTTGAAGGCGAACTTACAGCAAACCGCTGCGGTTATAGAAATTCCGGTCGAATACACACCGCTTTTAGAATCAATCGAAAGCTATTTCGGTGTTCACAAGCGTGTTAAAGAGTTGCTAACTGAATTAAACCACCCATTTGTGAATTGGAACTTTGTTTCAGACAACATCAAAGCTTTTTCTGTAAACGACTTCACTAAGTTCAATCACCACAAAAAAGCTGTTGAAGCCATAAATTTAGTCTTTAAGATTTATTTTACCATCGTTGAGTCAAAAGCTAAAGATGAAATAAAAGACAAAACACTAAGATTTTTGTTTGATTTTATCTGTACCATGCTCTCTGAAAGCGGTGACACGTCAGAGAGAAATGTCAAACTTCTTGAGCCGGTTTTTAATAAACTACTTGAATTAAGCGAACAAAGCGGTTCATTGCTACGCAAATGCTCTTCATTTATCAAGCCTCTTTTCACACATCCGAAAAGCTCGTCTTTAAAAGATGTGCCAAGCTTTGGAGCACTTGCTTCATCTGCATTTAAGCAAACTTACAAGTATTGGTTAACTTGCGAAGACATTACAAGCTGGTTTGACCGAGAATCACGAGCCGGCCTTACCACAGCGGTAAACGAAGAATCAGAACAAGATAGAATTAAAGTTTTAAAAGATTTGGTAGAACCCTTATCGCACAAAAACTTAAAAACTTTAGCTAACAAAATTGACAGCTTAAGTTTTGAGCCCGAAAATTTAGTTGAATCCTTTTTGGTTCTTTCTGATATACCCGATTACAACCAAATACTTAACGCCTATATTGTTATTGCCGACCAAATTGAGCGTGAGAACGCTTTCTCAAAAATGAAGTATTTGATTAAGTTAGACTTTTTGTTCAACATAATCAGCTCAACCGACCTTCAAGAAATACACTCAACGGCTCTTCAAGAGATAAACCGCTCTTTGAGCCTAGGCTTCAAAGAAGAATCACGCGATGAATTAGATTCTTTTATAAAGAAAATTTTCAAAGTTTTGCGCGATTGCGCAAGTGATAAAAAGTTTTGCAGCATGCTTTTAAACAGTATGCTTACCATGGCCAAAGAAGTTGTGGCCCTTAACGATAGAAACCTTTTGAATATTTTGGCAGACGAAATAATCGAATGCGGCTTTCAATACCCTGAAGTAAAAGGCGCCAACTCGGAATGGCAGGTTCAGGTTAACCCCGACCACATAAAAAATATCAGAGTCTGGATGGAAATAATAGCCCTAAAACCTGCCTGGACACGCAAATTATTATCCGCCTTAATCATAAATTTGAAATTGGGCGGGGTTTTAATACGCGACACAGACTTGTTCCAAAGAGACATATCCGCCTACCTCAATGCAGGGCTCTCTCAAAGCGAAAATTTGTCGAAACAGCTTCTAAGACTTTTCCCTGTATTCTTTAATGAAATCGGCGCAGAAGGCGAATTGCGCGAAGTTTCTACAAGAGCCGATGAACTCTGTTCTCGCCGGGACAAACTTGTGCATTTTATACGCAAAGTATCTCACGTCGAAAGCAACAATATGCTTGTCCGCTTTTTAGAAGCCGCTTTTCACTATTGGGCCGAAGAAAACAAGGAATCCATAAAATCATTTGTGCCTAGCGAAGTCTATGCGCAAATAGATCCTGAAGAAGACTACTACAAAGGCCTTAACAAAGCCTTTAAAGCTCTTTTTGCCGCAATTAAAGGCGACACATCAAAGCTCTTATCGATGAAACCCGAGGCCATCAAAACGATCATTGAAAAAAGCGATGCCCCCGAACGCGATAGAATACGCGCTTTCAGTCTGGTGCGAATGTTTCAACTATTAACAAAAAAATATAATCCTCAGCCGATTGACCTGATGTACGACCTCGAAAACTCAAATCTTTTTGAGCTTGAGCGCATAAAACTCTTAAACAAGCATGTCAACAACAAGAACTTCAAAGAAGCTCTCGAAATGATAGTGGAGTTTAAAGACAGGCTCACAGAAATAATATTGTCCCCTGAAAAAACCGTAGCAACCGAAAATATTTATTTTAAACGTCACATTGCGGCCGGCATTCCCTCTATGTATGGCGTATACAGGGAAACTAAATTCGATGCCTTAGGTCTTTCTATGAGACTTGAGAGCTTAGGAGTTTCTTTGTTCGAACAATTTATTGAAACCATAGATTTGAACTTTATTACAAAGAGCACAATCATTAGAATACTCTCGTTTATGCCTTTGTTTTTACAAGCTTTGCAATTAGAAGGCATACCCCCGCACAAGCTTTCAAGCAAAGTTAACATGCTTAGAACCGGCACCGGAATAAAACTATTCTCGATCGACCAGTATCACGACATATTTTTAAACATGTCAAAAGCTGTGCAAGGGCTGATTAAAGAGTATTACATTGACACACACCGCAACAATTTTCAGATTATTATGAAACAGATGATAAAACACGGTCATGAAGACTTCAAAAATCACGACCCGAATGATAAAACCCTGCTATTCAAGCTTTCTGAAAACTTTTTGCGTGCACAGCTGTCTTCGGCATTTGGCTTACAAGTTTTTGACACATTTATTTCTAAGGTCATAAACACCTTGCAATCAGAAGTTGAGCGCTTTAGAAACAAAAAAGCCATACTTAATTTATTAACCACTTATAATCCTGATTTAACCGTAACTCAGCTCCACGATGAAGATCCTGCCATTGATAACCAAATAATGCTTGGTAACAAAGCCCACTGGCTCAAACGCCTATCTTCATTCGGGTTCCCTGTTCCGAAGGGGTTAGTAATAACCACAGAAGTTTATCGTTGCACAGAAGCTATTTTAGGATATAAGAATATCTTAAAGAATCTGTATAAACGCGTATTAGATGAAATTTCCAAATTAGAAAGGTCTACCGGCAAAAAGTTCGGCAGCCCCCAAAACCCGCTTTTGCTCTCAGTTCGAAGTGGAGCCGCCATTTCTATGCCGGGCATGATGGACACCTTTTTAAATGTTGGCATAAACCGCGAAATATGCGAAGGTTTGAGCCACCAAAAGGATTTTGAATGGGCAGCCTGGGACTGCTACCGCCGTTTCCTGCAAACCTGGGGAATGAATGAAGGCTTAGACAGAAACTTTTTTGACCGCATAATCGAAGATTTCAAAGTTAAGTTTTGCGTTACAAAAAAGCTCTTATTTACGCCCATGCAAATGAAAGAAATAGCCTTAACCTACTGCGACGAGATTAAAAAGCATGGGATAAAAGTTTCCGACAATCCTATAGAGCAGCTTAAATACGCCATAATTCAAACCTTTAAGTCATGGAACTCAGAAAGAGCGAGACTTTTCAGACGCCAGATGAACATTTCAGACGAATGGGGAACAGCTGTTACGATACAAAAAATGGTATTCGGCAACTTAAATGAAGAATCAGGCTCGGGCGTTACCTTTACCAGAGACCCTGATAGCCCGGACAGCGAAATTAAACTGTTTGGAGACTTTTTCTTCGGTGTTCAGGGCGAAGATATTGTCTCGGGGCTTATCGAAACTTACCCGATTTCTGAGGCACAGCGCATAAAAGAACACCGCAACTCAGATATTTCGTTAGAAAGTCATTTTCCCAAAATTTATAACAGACTTGTTAAGTTATCTACAGATTTAATTAAGCAAAAAGGATTCAGCCACCAGGAAATTGAATTCACCTTTGAAAACAACACCTCAGACGGGCTTTACATACTTCAAACCAGAGATCAGTATCAAGAAGAAGAAAGCTTAAAATTCTCGTTTAAAAACACACCCGAGTTGCACCAGCAGGCTGTCGGAAACGGCGTCGGCATCAGCGGCGGAGCATTGGCGGGCAAAGTTGTGTTCAGCGAAAAGGAAATCGAGCAATATAAAGCTCTTGAGCCAGACACCCCGCTCATACTCATACGCCCTGACACAGTTCCCGAAGATGTTAACCTGCTTTTGCAGGTTGAAGGTCTGCTTACCGCAAGAGGCGGCCGCACAAGCCATGCCGCAGTTACGGTACCGCAGCTTAAAAAAGTTGGTGTTGTAGGCTTTAATAAATTAAAAGTTTACGAAACAGAATCTTATTGTTTTATGGGGTCACATAGGATAAAATCGGGTGATTACATTAGTATAGACGGTCGTTCGGGTTCTGTTTACATAGGCAAGCACGAACCCGAGGATTCATAATATGAAGGGAATGAACTTGTAATGAAAAAAATCGTAGAATGTGTTCCTAACTTTTCTGAAGGCCGAAACGAAGAGGTTATAAATGCCATAGCCGATTCGATTAGAAGCGTTAAAGGTGTTACTTTACTTGACGTAGACCCCGGTAAATCGACAAACCGCACTGTATACACTTTTGTAGGCGACCCGAAATCAATCATAGAAGGCGCACTTGCCGGATGCAGAACAGCACGGGCAAAAATAGATATGCGCACCCAACACGGCGAACACCCCCGCATGGGAGCTTTAGATGTTTGTCCTTTTGTTCCGGTAGCTAACGTAACAATGGAAGAATGCGTTGAAATCTCTAAGGAATTTGCACGCAGAGCATCTGAAGAGCTTGGAATCCCCATGTATCTTTATGAACATTCGCAAGAAAAAGCTTACAGAAAGAAATTGCCCGACATTCGCAAAGGCGAGTATGAAGGCCTTGCTGAAAAAATCAAACAGCCCGAATGGGCTCCTGACTATGGTCCTGCCGAATTTGTGCCCGAATGGGGTGCCACTGTAACAGGTGCAAGATTCTTTTTGGTTGCATATAATGTAAACATTTTGGGCACCAACAATCAGGCTCATAGAATTGCTCTAAATTTGAGAGAAATCGGCAGAGGCGACGGAGAACCCGGTCGATTCAAAGAATTAAAAGGCTTAGGCTGGTATGTTGATGAATATAATATGGCCCAATGTTCATTTAACCTTAACAACTACAATATAACGGCTCCACACGAAGTATTTGAAGCGGTTAAAGAAGAAGCGGCACAGCTTCAGGTCGGCGTTGCAGGCTCAGAGCTTGTAGGCCTAATTCCCTTAGAACCAATGCTTAAAGCGGCTGACTACTACATCGAAAAAGAAAATCTCTTTATTTTAGATGAAGATCAAAAAGTTAAACTGGTAATCGATCGTTTAGGTTTAAATTCTGTTTCGCAGTTTAAGCCTAAAGAACGCATTATTGATTATATTATCAAAGAAGAACCGAACGAACCTCTTGCAAACATGAGCACACGCAAGTTTATCGAAACCATAAATGCCCGCTCATCTGCACCGGGCGGCGGAAGCGCTTCAGCAGCAATTGGAGCAATAGGTTCAGGTCTGGGTGCCATGGTTTCTAAGCTAACATTTGGTGTCAGAAAATTCGAAGAACACGAAAAGACTTTGCGCAAAATTATACCCGTTCTGCACAACACCACCATGGGCCTTATTCCTATGATAGACGCTGATACAAATGCATTCAACGACTATGTAGAAGCCATGCGACTGCCTCAAAAAACCGAAGCAGAAAAAGCTCGCAGATTTGAACAGATGCAGGAAGGCCTTAAAAAGGCTATCAGAATACCTTTAAACACCATGCGTTTGGGCAACGGCGCCTGGGATATGATGAAAGAATGCGCAAACTGTTGCAATATAGCTTCAAAGTCAGACCTTCAAGTTGGCGCAAGATCATTGGAGCTTGGCATCTGGGGCGCATATCAGAATGTTTTAATTAACATGAAAGATATCAAAGACGAAAAATTCAAATCCGAAACCCTGCAAGAAGCTGACTCAATGAGACTCAGAGCAGAAACCTACTGCAAAGAAATTCTCTCAATCTTAGACGAACGCTCTAAGTAATCTCTAAAACCGGAAAACGGGTGATATTTTTTATCACCCGTTTT
>JAQVCG010000074.1 GCA_028689875.1 Candidatus Rifleibacteriota bacterium
GGTGACAAGCGTGCAAAAAAAGGTGGAACCTTAACCTGCGTTCAAAGCGCATTCCCTCCGACATTGCGAACTGTGGGGAAAAATGCAAACTCTGTTTTTACAAGCACTCTAAGTGGATTTTGCTACGAAACGTTACTGGATTTAGATCCTATTACCTATGATTATTCGCCAAATTTGGCAAAGAAATGGGCTATCGCTGATGATAAAGTTACTTTCTTTTTTGAGCTTGACGAAAGAGCAAAGTGGTCGGATGGCAACCCTGTAGTAGCCAGTGATTTTGTTTACAGTTGGAAACTATACACAGACCCCACGATAGATGATCCGTTTACGGTTGATTATTATAATAAATATGAATGCCCTGTTGCCTTAACTGACAAGATCATTATGGTTAAGTCAAAGCAGCTTAATTGGCGGGCATTTATGTCTATGGGCTTTATGACTGTTTTGCCAGGTCATATAATTAGCAAAATTGACGGTAAAAAATACTTAGAAGAATATCAATTTAAGCTTTTGCCGGGTTCTGGACCTTATGCTTTTGAAAGTGCGAAAGTTAATGAAGAAGTAGTATTAGTCAGAAGAACTGATTGGTGGCAGAGTCAACTTGAACGAACTACAGGTTATTATAATTTTGACAAGCTTAATTTTGTTTTTGTTCAAGACGAAAATCTGGTGAAAGAAAAATTCAAAAAAGGTGAAGTTGACTGGATGATGGTCAACGTAGCCAGAGAATGGCATCAAGAATTCATCGCCGCAAAAATGGTTTCTATCGCCAACGGCTGGATACAGAGAAGAAAAATTTATACACATCGTCCGATCGGTACTTCGGGAATTGCTTTTAATATTAGAAAACCGCCTTTCGACGATATCCGCGTCAGAAAAGCGTTCGCATATTTATACAATAGGGAAAAGATGATGGATAAATTGTTTTTTAATGAATACGAATTCTTAGATTCTTTTTATCCGAATTCTCCTTATGAAAATCCTGACAATCCGAAAATGCGATATAACCCAGACAAAGCTGTTGAACTTCTAGAAGAAGCAGGTTGGCTGCAGAAGAACAGAGATTCTGAGGGATGGTTGGTAAAAGATGGTAAACGTTTTGAAGTATCTTTGAACTTAACTCAGAAATCTTCAGAAAGAATTTATACTATTTTGCAGGAAGACCTTAAAGATGTTGGTATTAAACTAAATCTTAAACTTGTCACTTGGGCAACAGATATAAAAGAAGTCGGTGAACGCAATTTCGAAATAAGCTCAAGAGCGTATAGCGGAATTATGTTTCCTAATCCCGAAAGTTCAATGCATTCTAAATTTGCTGATAAAAATAATAACAATAATATTTGGGGCTTTAAGAATGCTCGTGTAGACGAAATTTGTGAAAAGTATCCATTAATGTTTAAGGCTACTGAAAGAATCGAGGCAGTTAAAGAAATAGATAAAATCGCAACCGAAGAGCATTTGTATGCTTTGGGTTGGTTTGCTGCACATACCAGATTACTTTTCTGGGATAAATTTGGCATGCCCGAATATATACTTTCAAAGACAGGTGATGAAAACAGTCTTTTATCTTTGTGGTGGTATGATGAAGAAAAAGAGGCGGCTTTAAAAGAAGCCAGAGAAAAAGGCACAAAGCTTCCTATAGGCAAAGAAATCGTAAAATGGTGGGATGAAAACTATGAAGCGCCTACGGGGGAAATAAAATAATGTATAGTTATTTCATCAGAAGGTTCTTGTTAATGATACCGACTTTTATCGGTATTACGTTTTTATGTTTTACTGTAACTCGATTTGTTCCCGGCGGCCCGGTGGAACAGGCCATATTGCGTTATCAACAGGCAATGTCTCAATCCGGCGAAGGTGGTGGCGGCACAGCATCAAGTATGGACACTCAGGGTCAGATTTCTGAAGAAATGATGACTCGTCTCAAAGAAATATATGGGTTTGATAAACCTTTTTATCATGCTTATGTTATTTGGCTTTGGCGCGTATTACATCTAGACTTAGGACGTTCTGATACCTATTCACGTCCCGTCTGGGACCTAATAGTAGAAAAGTTTCCAATTTCTATTATATTCGGTCTGACCGGTTTCTTGCTATCGTATAGTATATGTATTCCGCTTGGAGTCTGGAAGGCGGTAAAACACGGCTCCGGGTTTGATACAGGCAGTTCTATTTTGGTTTTTATAGCGTATTCTATTCCGGGTTGGACTGCCGGTGTGCTTTTGCTAATGTTGTTAGGGGGCGGCTCATTTCTCAATATTGTACCATTGGGAGGTGTTGAAAGCACTTTAATAACCCCTGATTCAAAGCTTTATTCATACATACAAGACGGCGGCAAAGTATCTGATTTGCCTGCTACAGAAATTGCACAACACGATGATTTAAAAGACATTAAAGACGTTGAAAAGGCTTATATTAACTCTGATCATCCCGCGTTTAAAGCTTTGCCAAAAGATAAAGTCATAAAGTTGCCTCAAGGTAAGCACAGTGACTTAACTGCTTTTGGTAGATTCTTAGACGTAGGCTGGCATATGCTTTTGCCTGTTTTCTGTTATGTTTTGGGTTCTTTTGCATCTATGACTGTTTTGATGAAAAACTCATTAATGGAAAATCTGGGGCAAGATTATGTAAGAACAGCTTTCGCAAAGGGACTCTCAGAGAAAACAGTTATTTTCAAACATGCTTTACGCAATTCATTGATTCCTTTAGCTACAGGTTTGGGGCATATGTTCTCGCTTATATTAGCCGGATCATATTTGATTGAAAAGGTATTCAACATAAACGGTTTTGGTTTATTAGGTTACGAATCTTTGATTGCAAGAGATTATCCTGTTACTCTTGGGATTCTCGTAATTGCATCGATGCTCAGACTTATCGGAAACATTATTTCCGATCTGCTCTACTGCATAATTGACCCAAGGATACGATTCTCATGAAAGAAAAATACGAAAACAATAAAAGATTATTTGACACTATTGCTTTCTTCATATTTTGGGCAATTTTCTATCAGCTTTGCCCTGAAATAGGTGAAAAAACTCTGACAAGCAATAATCAAGCTGAAGGTTTGATTACTCTTGTTTTTGCTGCACTGGCAGCGGTTTATCTCACTCCTGTTTTTGCTTCAATTGGTGACTCGTTCTCAATGTTTTTTACGAGTCCGATATTTAAGAGGCGCTGGCGAAAGTTCAAAAGTTTAAAACGTGGTTATTATTCATTTGTAATTGTTATTACTTTGTTTGTTTTATCATTTTTTGCTGAGTTTCTAATAAATGGCACAGCAATTTTTGTAAAATATCAAGGGAAAATAAAATTTACTTTGTTTAGTTATGAAAAAGCTCGTGATTTCGGTATGTCCGGTTATGGTTCTCCAAATTATCGAGCCATGAAAGAAGTTTACAAACAGCGAAATTTAGAGCGTGCAGAGCGTTTGAAACTTGGTAACGCAACTCCGGAAGACCTTAAATACAGTAATGAATGGGGTGACGACTGGGTTTGGATGCCACTTTACCCATACGGTCCTACAGAGTCTTTGCTGGATGAATTGCCTTGCAGACCACCTCATCCTCCGACTTGGGATAAAGGAAGCTGGCGTGATGCTTACTTTGAAGAAGCTTTATTTGAGGTTCCCTCAGAAAAACCGGATGCAAAAACTCTCAAAGAAAAATACGATGCGCCCGAAACTTGGGCTTCACTTGATGCGCCGATGCTTTTCAGAAATTTGGCTCTAGCCGGCAAATTGCCGTTAAAAGAAGGGGTGATTGCGCCGAAGGGGAACCATATATTAGGTACAGATGACCGTGGCCGTGATGTATTTGCGCGTATGGTTTATGGTTTCAGAATTTCTATGGCATTTGCATTGTTGACTAATTTTTTGAGCTATTGTATTGGTATTTCTTTTGGTGCCTTGTTAGGTTATTACGGCGGGAAATTCGATATAGTAATGCAAAGATTTGTCGAAATATGGGCTGCAATGCCCTTTTTATATACGGTAATGATATTTGCCTCAATTATGATACCGAACTTCTGGATGCTTGTTGGTATTTTGGTAATGTTCAACTGGATGGGCATGACTTACTATATCCGAGCAGAATTTTTGCGTGAAAAGTCAAAAGATTATGTTGCAGCAGCAAAAGCTATTGGCTGCACTGATTCTAATATAATTTTTAAACACATTCTTCCTAATGCCCTAACACCTGTAATTTCATTCGCTCCTTTTGCCGTTATTGCGGGGATCGGGTCGTTGGTTTCTCTTGACTTTTTGGGCTTCGGGCTACCAGCTCCGACTCCTTCTTGGGGTGAGCTTCTTGGGCAGGGCTTAGGCAATTTAACTAAGCCTTGGCTTATTCTTTCTCCAACCATCGCAATGTTTCTTACCCTGTTGTTGGTTTCATTCATTGGTGAAGCGATAAGAGAAGCATTTGACCCAAAACAGTATTCACGCTTGAGATAAGGAGCGGCAATATGACAAAAGAACTATTAAGCGTAAAAAATTTACGCACTTACTTCAAAACCGAAGCCGGCATTGCTAAGGCCGTTGACGGTGTTGATTTTAACATATACCAAAATGAAGTTTTAGGTATTGTGGGTGAGTCAGGTTCCGGAAAATCTGTAACCTCTCTTTCGATTATGCAGCTTATCCCTAATCCTCCGGGAGAAATAGTTGACGGAGAAATTATGTTTGAGGGTCAGGATCTTCTTGATGCATACAAAAAGAAAGACTACAACGCAATTCGAAAAATTCGCGGCAACAAAATTTCTATGATTTTTCAAGAACCTATGACCAGCTTAAATCCTGTTTTTACAGTTGGTGATCAAGTCGCTGAATCTCTGATACATCATCAAAATATGTCAAAAAAACAGGCCCTCGAAGCCGCCGCTAACATGCTTGACTTGGTTGGTATTCCATCTCCGAAAGAGCGCTTACAAGATTATCCACACCAGTTTTCCGGTGGAATGAGGCAACGCGTTATGATAGCCATGGCGCTTGCTTGTAATCCTTCGTTGCTTATAGCCGACGAACCGACAACTGCACTAGACGTAACAATTCAGGCGCAAATACTTGAGCTAATGCTTGAAGTGAAGCAAAAAACGGCAAATGCTGCGATTTTGCTTATCACACATGATATGGCTGTAATTGCTGAAACATGCCATAGAGTGGTTGTTATGTATTGTGGTAAAATACAAGAAATCGCTGATGTAAAGACCATATTTAATAATCCTCAGCATCCCTACACTCAAGGTTTATTGGCCTCTTTGCCTAAGCCGGGACAACGTGTTAAACGCTTAAGCACTATTGAGGGTATGGTTCCATCTCTTTTCGCTTTACCTACCGGTTGTAGTTTTTGCACGCGATGTACTCAAAAAACTGCGAAATGTGATACCGTTTCACCTGAGATGGTTGAGGTAGGTCCCGGCCATTTTGTGAGGTGTCATCTTGCAAAAGGTCTTAGTAAAAGTAAGTCTTCGCAGGCTGATGAAAAAGGTGTAGCGGAGGAAAAAGCATGAGTAAAAAAGAAAAAAAATCCAATACTCTTCTTCAAATTAAAGATCTAAAAGTCTATTTCCCGGTGTATGGCGGCGTTCTTAAAAGAAAAGTCGCCGATGTAAAGGCGGTAGACGGTATTAGCTTTGAACTAAAAGAAGGCGAAACTCTTGGTTTAGTAGGTGAGTCCGGCTGTGGAAAGTCTACTACAGGCAAAACCATTATTAACTTAAACTCCGCAACAGGTGGACAAATCTTGTTTCATTCAAAGCTGACCGGTGAAATTCCTGTTGTTGCAGTTAAAAATGCTGAAAGTTCAATAAAAGTGCCTGCGTTTTCAATTCCTACAGAACTTTCTGTTGATATTGCACAGCTTAATAATGAGCAAATGAGGCCATTTAGATCAGAAATTCAAATGATATTTCAAGACCCATATGCTTCATTGAATCCAAGAATGACTGTCAATGACATTATTATGGAGCCTTTAAATATTCATTCTCCTGAATTAACCAGAGATGAAAAAATGAAAAAAGTCGCTTGGCTTATGGAAAAGGTTGGTTTATCTGCAGAGCAGGCGACCAGATATCCACACGAGTTTTCCGGTGGACAGCGTCAAAGAATTGGTATAGCAAGAGCGTTGGCAACAAACCCGAGGCTGGTTATTGCTGACGAACCTGTATCTGCACTAGACGTGTCTATACAGGCTCAGGTTATAAATCTTATGCAAGATTTGCAAGATGAGTTTGGACTAACCTATATATTTATTGCCCATGATTTAGCTGTAGTTGAACATATTTCAGACAGAATTGCAGTTATGTATCTTGGAAATATTGTCGAGATTGCAAAAACTGAAGAGTTGTTTACAAAACCTTGTCACCCTTATACAAAAGCTTTACTTTCTGCAATTCCTCATCCTGATCCGAATGTTAAGAAAGAGGAACGCATAATGTTGGAGGGAGATGTTCCAACGCCATTAGCAAAACCTTCCGGCTGTGGTTTTAGAACAAGATGTCCAATTGCTGCTCCTGAGTGCGCTTTGTCAAGGCCGCAAATGCGCGAGATATCTGAGGGGCATTTAGTTGCTTGCCCTTTATTTGACCGAGTCGGGCATAAAAACCAATAATTAAAAGCTCTCTCATAAAAATCATTGTATGCATTGCGTACAATGATTTTTTTTCATACAATTAAAAGATGTATACGAAAAAATCGGAGTTTTAGATGAATTATATACAAAGACGTAATTTGAATATAAGCTTGCTTTTGGTTTTTTGCTTAATATTTGCTCCTTTTATCGATGTTGCAGAAGCTTCGATATTTGGTAAAATTAGAGAAAAAACCCAAGAAAAAGTAGAGCAACTACAGCAACGAGAATGGTGGATAACCAAGGCTGTTGGAAAGGCTACCGGCTTTGTAGCAGGTAAGGCCGGAGGCTTGTTGGGGGCCGCCGTAGGCTATGTTATCGGGGCTAGTTTTGGGGGGCCGGTAGCTGCCGGTATGGGGGCTATGTTTGGTTACCGCATTGGCGATATAGTTGTTAAAACTTTTGCTAAAGCCGTAGGAGAAACTATTGCAAAGCGAAAATTAGAGACAGGCGAAGAAGTTACGCTTGGAACGGTTGTTGAGACAATAACTGAGATTAATAAAGCTTCATTAAGCGCAGAATCTGTTGGCGCTGTTATTGGCGATCTAATCGGAGGAAGCCTTGGTGCGGTTGCAGGTATTGCTTTGCTTGCGGGGGCATCGCCGCTGGCTATTCCTTTACTTGGAACTTTTTCTGCCGGATACTTAGGCAGCAAACTTGGCACTGCTGTTGGCCGCGGAATAGGCCGTTTGATTGGTAGAAAGGCCTTAAAAAAAGGATATGAAGCGTATGCAACTGGAACAGAAGACTCGGGGATAAAAGGCGAAACCTTGTATGAAGAAAATAGCGGCAAGAAAGCCGATGACATACCGACTACAGTTCAAAACGATAAGGCTATCAGGGTAGAAAATGGGTCGAAAGATATTGCCAAATTAAAAACAGCGTATGAACAGGCTTACATTGCTTATACAAGAGCTATAACTTCTGTAGACACCACAAATGAAGAAAAAAACTTACTTTTTGCAGAATATCGTGAATGTTATGATGCATATAGAGCAGCTACTGCTGAAAGCTCTAATAAATAAAATAATATAAATATGTATAAAAATCCGCCATAAAGGCGGTTTTTTTAGTTTAGATTGTAAAAATTTTAAAGTTTACGAATGCAGAGTCAATAATATGCCGATAGTTGATATTAAGATTGATTTATAAATCTCAAAGAATTATTGAAAGCGGCGAAAACAAATTTGGAATCAGATTCATTAAACAAAACATCAAAATTGAGCGGAGCAATCATGTTTAACGAGAAATTGCTTGAGCATGATCCTTTGACAGAGGGGGTCGAAGGCGGTCGTTTAAGTATGATTATCATGAATTTGCAAAAAGCCGGTTTATGGGAAAAATTTATGAGAGAAGCCGATATTGCGCCAATGAAACGGCTTCGTGATATACATGACCAAGAATTCTTAAACGATTTGCACAAAAGAAGTTATAGTGGTTTAGATAAATTGGACTCAAATACGCCTTTAATAAAAGAATCATTTGAAATAGCGCGTTTTGGGGCGGGTGGCGTCTTGGATGCCGTTGATAAAATAATGAGCGGAGAAGTTGAGAAAGCTTTTTGTTTAACTGCAATGCCGGGCCATCATGCCGGTGTTTCGACTTCAGGGTTCGGTAGCTTAGTAAATCCTATTGCTGTGGGCGCACATTATTTAACAAAGAAATTTCAAATGAAACGTGTTGCTATTATAGATCTTGATGGAGAACACGGTAGCGGCACGCAACAAATTTTTTATGGACGAAAAGACGTGATGACTGTTTCAATACATGAATATCCGGGGGTTACAGGAACAGGATATTATGATGAACTCGGCGGCAAAGGAGCTTTGGGTTACAATATCAATATTCCATTTGCTTCAGGTTATGGCGATAGAGAATATCGCGTATGCGTAAAAGAGATTATTGAAAAAATTATGTGGCAATACATGCCTGAATTTTTTCTGATAGGTTTTGGCACTAATATGCTTCACGAAGACCCGGCATCACATTTGCGCTTAACTGAAACTGGTTTAATGCAAACATTACAGTTGTTCACTGAAATGGCGAACAAAATATGCAATGGCAGGTTATTGGGTGTTTTAGAAGGTGGAACGCCGGGGCAGTTAATGGGCAGGTCGGTTACACAATATATTAATTTATTGCTTAATAAATTAGAAGTACCTGCCGATAAGGTGAGCAAAGACGAACTAATCTCTTATGCTGATTGGTACGGATACGCTAAGCTTTTAAAAGCTCAGTTCAAAAAGTTCTGGAGATTATGAAAATTTTATATTGGGTAGACCTGGAGGTCATAGATGAGAAGCTTTAAATATTTCCGGGCCAAAGATCCTGTTCTGGCTGCAGTACTTGCTCTTGGGTTGGCGGTTTCGTTGCCGGCTTTGACAAGAGCTGAGGTTGCAAAAGATTGGGAAGAAGTTGGTCCTGCTGACTATTCGATTCAGCAGCAGTTGTTGTCAGCGCCGCCAAAAGTGTCGGCAATGGTCGGTGTTACCAGTGTCAGACCTCCTGTTGAGCTGCCCAAAACAGCTGATTTGCTTTCTGGCGAAAGCGAAGCACTTGATAATGGTGATGAATCAGATGTCGGGAATGAAAATGTCTCAGCCGATGCTGGGTTCTATAATAGTCCCGGTGGCTCATATACTATTCAGCGTGGAGACACCCTCGGGAAGATAGCAAAACGACTATTAGGTTCATCTCAAAAATGGAGAGATATTGCAGTTGCTAATCCTCATATTAATGCAAATAAACTTAATATAGGCGAAACTATTGTTATTCCGGGAAGTCAGCCAACATATGGCCAAGAAACATATACAGCACCAAATTTTGTAAAATCTGATTATAGTGCTCCTGCACCTGTTGTTCAACCCCAAGTTCAAACAATGAATGTTGGTTCACAACCATGGCAAAGCTCTGCTCCGGTATCTCCTTCTTCTATTTATGGAGTTCAAGA
>JAQVCG010000075.1:0-4614 GCA_028689875.1 Candidatus Rifleibacteriota bacterium
TTTTTAATGTTTGCAACCATGGTATTTACGGTGTCGGTAGTATTTGCAGGATCATAAATTTCAGCTTTTTTAACCGGTATCTCCGCTTGTTTGAGAGCCTCGGGGGCGTATTGCTTTAAGACGTCGTCATGAACTTTTGTGTTGTTTTTGATTGCCGATCTTACGGCTGCACCGGTTAACCAGCCGGTTAAAAGCATAGACGACAAGGCTTTGAAGCATTCTTTTGAAGCTATCCATGCCGCTTTACAAATATCGTTGCATGAGTCTTTGTCGAAGCCTGATTCATCCCATTTGCTTCCAAGTTTTGCCCAATCGAAATTCATTATCAAAGCCCTCAAAAAAACGTTTGCAAACATTAAAGAGGCGGCTCTGCCCGGCGTAATGAATCCTTTTAATGATGCGGCTGTAAGCATATAATCGGGTGTTGAAAAAAGCTGCATTTTAAGCTGGTTGTTTAGCCAAGATTCGCAGTCATCAGCATCGAAACTACCCTTAATTTCAATTGTATCTTTGAAGTGGTTTATGGCAGAAACTGTCATTTGTTTTACGAGCATTATTCCGGTTTGAGAAAGTGCGCCACCGAGTCCGCCGCCGGTTTTAAGATTTAACAGCACTGACAATGCCATATCGCCTGTCCATTCTGTCCAGCTTCTTAGCTTGTCGTAAGTCTCAAGCCTTTCGGCCATTTCGCAATAGCCTTGCAGACCTTTTGCTTCCCACAGTTTTTGCGCAATCGCCCATATATCGTGCCTGAGCTTAAATAAACCATCGGGGCCAAATAATGGCCCGTATCTATCGACCATTTCGTAAAATTTCTCTTGATAACCGCTTTCAGCAGGCACAAATTTTTCGATTATTAGTCTGCAGTTTTTATATTCTTGTTCAAGCCGTTCGCTTCTTGTGGGTTCTTGCGGTGCACACATTTCAACTCTTAGATTTATTGAGTATCCACGGCTGCTTTCAATTGTAAGGTTTCCAACGTAAAGTTTTAGTGAGCCATCGCTATTTTTTCCTGAGGGCAAAGCATTCTTTGTGCAAATTTTAAATACGCGAGACGCGAAAACATTATTGTTTTGGTATGAATCGATTGCTTTTCTTGTGTCCTGCCATTCTGAACTTGCGTTGAAATCAACTATTGCAGTTTCAAAAGCTTTTTTTGCCGTATCATCTTCAGGTTCAAGAGTAAATTTAATGTTTGTCAGGGCTTCTTGATCTGTTTCTACGTAAATCTTTTGAAATCTTGTGGCAGTAAGTTTTAATTCAGCTATTTCCGAGGCGTCAGCAATTATTTTAAGAGGTTTTTGGGAAATGACAAATAAGCCTTCTCGCGCCACCACGGCTTTGTGCGCAGCGCAAATTTTTTCTTCGCCGAGCACAGCCGAAACATTTAAAAGACAATCTTTTACATATTCGTTGTCATTTAATACAGCACCGACAGTATTTACCCCGAATTCTGCTTTATCCGGGGTAATTTGGGATAATGCGTTAACAGATAAAAAGCTACTATTAGCAGCAGGTTCCGCTATTATTTTCCAACCAATTTTATTTGAATTAACAACTTTAGCAGTAAATTTTGTAATCTCTGCGCCGCCGTCTTTAACCACAAGGCTGCATCCTGATGTGTTAAATATTATTGAAGGGTGGTCTTGTGTTTTTTCTTCTGAATCTTCTATGTCAGCCTTTTTTTTCGTATCTTCTGTGATGCTTTTTTTTGATATATTTGGAAATTTTTGTTTGATAAAGCCGATTAAAGCGAGTCCGGATAGAACTCCAAAAGTGGACCAGATAATTTTATTACTGTCGAATATTGTTTTGTTTTCTGCTTTGGCACCTTTTATGTCAGAGCCTGTTCTTAGACTGATCAATTCTTCATGAAGGGTTTTGCCAAATATGTCGCAAATTTTGATTAAATATTTGTTGTCAAAGTTTGTTTTAACTATTGGTTTCCATCGCCATTTTTCTGTGTAGGTGTTAACTGTGAATTTTTCACTTACGTTGGGTGGCCAGTTAATATTCGCTTTGTGTGCATACTCAATTGCATATGAATTAATATAAGTATTAGTTATTTGCCTATGTGTTTTAAGATAGTATTTATCAATATTGATGGTTGATTTTTTGATTCTGGCACCGCTTTTATCGGGTCTAATGCTGCCTCCGACGAATCCTTCTGCCTTGCCGTTAGACAAAAATTCGGGATGAATTGCTCCAAACACCCATTGTCTGTGAAAAAGTATGTCTGATTCTTTTCCCTTTATTGAAGAATAAAACTGAATTATATCGTATGTGTATTCAAATTCAATTATAAAACCCTCATTCGTCATTTCTGATTTAGTTACTTTAAAGTTTCTAAACGGCTTTATATTGTTGTCGTAAACGCGAAAATCTTCATCCGGTGAACTTTTAGATTGATTGCTATTGTTTATTGGAGGTTTTACAAGAATTCTGTATACCCTGTAAAGTGCGTTCCAATTATTTAGAATTTTTTGTGCAACAAATTTTTCCTTTGAATTCCTAGTATTTTCGTATTGAGTTTTTGCTGCTGCAGCTTTTTTGAAAACTTCTTCAACATCCTTTTCAGATTTTTTTGCAATGACATTATCGTTCAATCCGGATAAATTTGGATTTTGTATCTTGAAACTGTTATGAATTCGAGTGAATTCCTCAGGTGTACCATTAAAAGATGAGTCCCATTCAAAAAAGAATTTAGTATTTGAAAAATGATCAGCTTTAAGATTGCTTAATGTAAAAGCAAAGATGATGCACAATAGGGCAACCAGTTTTATTTTTGAGAATTTCATTAAAAGCAACTTTGTGTCAATAACTCGAGTGCCAAGCAAAAGAGGGAGTATATATCAGACTTTTTGCTATTGCAGTCTGTGCATTTATTATAGGAATTGTACCGGGGGCAATTCTGTTTTGAGAACTTTCCTCATCGGTTGGATCTCCCTTTATTACTTCATGTTTAAAGATGATATTTTTCTTTGAGTCTATGTAGTCTATGTAAATATCGTAAATAGGGAACTTTGTTTTGAATTTGCCTAATGAAGTATAGGTTCTTTCTTGTTTTATTGTCATAACGACAACCGGATTAGCCTCGTCAGTTTTTTGAGGCTTGCGGTTTTCGGGCATATTGTAATGTATTCTAGCAATTGTGCGGCCGTCCTTATCGGGTTTTGCATAACAAATTAAAGGCTTTGTTTTGGTCGGGTCAGTGATAAGTATGTTTGAAGAGCCTTTTGCATTGCCATTCTTAGCTATTTCAATATAAGTTTGGGCAAAGTTCTTAAAATTCGCTTCATATTGAGCTGTTCTGTTTAAAAAATTCTTCTCTGTGTTGTCTATAAGACTCACAAAGGAGAAATAAGCGACTATTAAAAAAACAAAAAATGCGATAATACGACCATAGTGTAAACCGCTTTTAGGTTTGGCAGTTTGTTTTTTTTCTTTAACAGCGTTAAGAGAGTTTTTTAGTGCTTCGAGTTTTTCGTTTCTGAATTGGTCGGCCATGTTTTTATCCTATTTTGAGGGATTTAATAAGAGTCGATCCAGGCAAAATCAGGTGTGTACCGCATAATATCTGAAATTGCTTTTTGGGCTTGGGTTATTGGGATAGTTCCCGGTTTAATTCTGTTATCGGTATAGTCTTGCGGGTCTCCCTTTATTTTTTGAGTGAAAACGATCATATTTTTATTTACATCTATATAATCAATGATGATGTCATAAATTGGGACTTCAGAATCACGAGTTTTATGCGTTCTTTCGTTAATAATTGTAAGTCTTATAATCGGGTTGGCTTCATTTGGGGTTTTAGGTTGTCTTGCTTCCGGAATGTTGTAATTAATTCGTGCAACACATCTGTTATTTCTGTCAGGAGTTTCATAGCAAATTAAAGGTTTAAAATTATAAACCTTATCAAAAATTACAGAGTCTTTTGGTTTTTGTGATTTATTTTTTAGCTTAGAATATTTAATTGCAAGGCTTTTAAACATTTCTTCATGTTTTGCGGTGTTTTCAAGAAAATTACTTTCAATTAGACTGAATCCCACGAAAACTATCAAGAAGAAAACTATAAAGCTTCCTGCGAGGAGACCTAAACCCACCCAGTTGCAGCCACATCCGGAATTTTTTTGTGGGCACCCTGCTGTGTTTTTTTCTCTGATTTTGTTTGTTAAATGGTAAATTTCTTCGGCTTTATCTGATTTAAATTGATTAGTCAAAACTTCCTCTGTTTATATTAGATTTGCACACAATATATTAAAATTTTGCACACGAATTAATTGTAATTTATCTTTTTTAATAAATCTATAAAAAAATATAGAAATAATGGACTAAAACAAAAAAACCGCTTTTAAGCGGTTTTTGAGCTCCTGGAGAGGGACTCGAACCCCCGGCCCGATGGTTAACAGCCATCTGCTCTACCGACTGAGCTATCCAGGAAGGCGGTTTCAAGGGGTTGTTTAACTCGCCCTTGAACTTGAAGTGATTATATAACAACTAGATTTAAAATGCAACAACTTTTTTAATTTTTTTTACAATTTTTTTATAATAATATTTTGGGTAGTATCAACCATGAAAAAATGCGAATGCGCGCGTTTGTGGTTAATCGCGAGTTGG
>JAQVCG010000075.1:4714-9546 GCA_028689875.1 Candidatus Rifleibacteriota bacterium
GAGTTGGAAACGTTGAAAAGCGTGAGTTGGGTTATAGAGTAGGGGACGAAAAAAAGTAATGTGGTGTTGGCTTAAATTCGATAGATATAGTAATATAAAAAAAACTAATGGTTAAGGCTGGTTATGTCAGAAATATTGATTTTTGCGTTTTTGCTTGTGTGTTCGGCTTTTTTTTCGGGCTCAGAGACTACTATTACTTCGTTAAATGAAATAACTTTGGCTTCGAGTAATAGAACGGGGCGGTTGCACAATATAGTCCTATGGATGTGTCGAAATAAAGGTACGGTAATCAGTGCTTTATTGGTTGGCAACAATATATTTAATACAGTTTTAGCTGTTTATGCGGGTGTCGTTTCTGACAAGATATTTGCCGGCAATGAATTGTTTAGTCCATCTATGGGCCCTGTAGTGGCATCATTTGTGACAATTGTTTTTCTTCTTATTTTTGGTGAAGTCGTTCCAAAGCAGATTGGCGTCACTTTCTCTTCAAAAATCATATATTTAATTGCTTATCCGATTTATGCTGTAGTTTATTTATTAAAGCCTATTACTAAGGCTATGGATTTATTAAGTATATTGGTTATTAAAATGTTGCCCTTTAAACCTGAAGGAACCGGTGCACCTACAATTCAAGAAATGCTTGCCATGGCAAAATATAGTGAAAAAGCCGGGCATATTGACTCAATGGAACGAAAACTTATGGCACGGTCGAGCAAATTCAACGACATTGCGGCACGCAATGTCATGGTTCCCAGAAATAAAATAACCGGAATTCCTGTAAATATAGATTTTGACAACTTGATGGCTATTTTTAAAGAAAATATGTACACTAGAGTTCCTGTTTATATAAGCGATATAGATGAGATAATTGGCGTTTTTAACTTTAAAGAATTATTAAAAATAAGTAAAAATGATATCTCAACATTTAGTGTTGCGAAAAATATGATTGTTCCTTTGTATGTACCTGAAAATGTTGCAATAGGTGAATTATTAGAAAGAATGCGCGAGAATTGCAGCCATATGGCGGTAGTTATAGATGAATACGCTGCGACTCAAGGCATTATAACAATGGAAGACATTGTGGAACGAGTTTTTGGAGTTATTAATGATGAATATGATGAAGATGTTCCGCAGGCACTAATAAATGAAGAAGAAAAGTTGCTTAAAGACGGAAAGATAATTGTTGATGGAAGCATTACGCTGCAAGATTTAAGTGAAATGCTAAATGTCAGGTTCCCTGTAAAAATTACTCGACGTGTGAATACCTTAAATGGATTTTTGACCTTTGTAAAAGGAGATTTTCCAAGAGAAAAGGAAAAGATTTTCTTTGATAAATATACTTTTACAATAAAAGAAATTGACAGCCATAGAGTTGAAAAGGTTTTAATAAGCAAAAAATAAAAAATTTTTACGCGTAAATTTTACGTTCAGAAGTAAAATTTGCTAAGTTTCTTTTCTTTCGCATGTGTCTGTAAAGAATTAGTAGTCCAACGCCTTTAAGTGCTGTTGAAAAACTTATTGCAGCCCATATTCCATTAACGCCGAACCCGCAGTATTGAGCTAGTATCCAAGCAGCGGGAATACGCGCTAGAGTTATCGGTAATGTTATCAACAATGTGGGGCCGGTTACGCCTATCCCGGTGAAAACACCGCCAAGAACGAGTTCCCAGGCCATAAGTATTTCGCATATACCTATGATTTTTAGGTATGCGGCACCTGCGCTGATCAACTTGAAATCAGTTGTTAAGAGTTTCATCAGGTATTCGGGATAAAACATAAAAAGCACTGCGAAAGGCAATGAAACGATTGTTCCGATTCTTATTCCCGTGTATGTAATTCTATCTATTTCTTCAGTTTGTTTTTTGCCAACCGCATTGCCAACAATTGTGGTCATAGCGATGCCGAGCGCGGTTGCAGTATAGTAGGGGAAGCTTTCTATTCTATGGCACACACCCACTGCCGAAACATGCACCATTCCATACGGAGCAATAAGTCTGGTAAGAATGGGATAAATGATTGACCAAACCCAAGAGGTCGCGGCGTTTGGAAAACCTATTGCCGCTATTTTCTTATACAAATTGTGTCGAGCACAGAAAAAATCTTTAAAAGGCGGAATGTAAGCCCTTTTTCTTAAAATTGCGTATCTTAAAACCAGAGAAACAAAATGTCCAATTAGCGTCGCCCACGCAGCGCCTTCGATTCCCATTTTTGGAAACCCAAGCCAGCCAAACATTAAAATTGGGTCTAAAACACCGTTTATAATAAGGCATAAAAACATTATTGCATTGCTGATTTTGTTGTCGCTGTAGGCATTGAATATCGTGCCTCCGAGCATGTCGATATACATTACTGCAAAACCGCATATAAGCAATTTAAAATAACTAATAGCTTGAGACATTGTTTCTGGTGTTAAGCCCATTAGCTCAAAAATGAGAGTCATATTTGGGTAAACTGCCAAAGTTACAATTAAACTAATAAGAAGACTAAAGGATACTGCCTGAATGACAGTATCCCATGCTTTTTCTCTGTCTTGGGCACCGTGATATTGTGCAATCAACGATGCTGCTCCGCCGCTTGTAATATTCATTACAGAGTAAAGTGACCATACAATGAAGCCTGCGGCGGCGACCCCTGATAAGGCGTCGCCACCAAGTTTTTCGATCCAGTATATGTCTACCACGTCGAATAAAATTAGGCCCAAAAAGCCACTAAGAGCGGGAAGAGCTATGTGCAATATTTTTTTTAGAAGCATTATTAGAACGAATTGGCTGAGTCCGTAATTTTAATGTTATCTGCAACAATCAGAGTTGGCACAGACAAAGCCATCGGCGTTCGCCTTTGGTATGTGTGAGAAATATTTGAGGATTCCACATTAGCAGATATTCTTAAAATATTGCTGAAAACATTTTTAAAGGAATCCGTGATTCTCGCTGAAAATACCGGGCCCAGAATTTTCCCGTTTTCTATAAGAAGTCCGTTAAATCTGCTGCTTCCTGTGAATATTCCCTTGCCCGGGTTTGGTAAACCCATATAATGCAAAGCAGGCACATAAACGATTTTGCCGTGTTCTTTCGAAGCATCTATTGCGCAATCAGAATCTTTGCCCCCTTCAATTACTATACTTACGGTTTCAATTGTGTGCCCTGTCGGTGTTTTGTTGAATTTAGCAGCTGCGGCTGCATCGTATGCCAGATTTAGCAATTTGCCATTTTTTACATACACAAAAGGTTTTCTTTCATGACCCCTTAAGTCAAACATGTAACCGAAAGTGTTATTATTTTCCGGCAAATCTGAAACTGTTATTTTTTCGCTCAGTATTTGGTCGCCAATTTTAGCGTTTGTTGTCCAGCCCTGTTTTTCTTCGTATTCACGACCGGTAAAACCGGTTTCGGCTGCCATCGCCATGATTTCTGCTAAAGCATCGGCACCAAACGCAACTTTATATGATCCGGGTTCAAGTTTTATTCCTTCGTTATTTTCATAAACAGAAAGCAACATTTTTAAATTTTCCACAGCTTTTGCTGTGCTAAAATCGCTTAAACGCCAACCGGTCTGTGATTCTTTAAGTTCCCATTTTTTTTCCGGGTGTTTCAAAACCAAGTTAAATTGCATGTCTGTGCCTAATTGCCAGGCAGTATTTTTGTTCTTTGTGCTGGTAATAAATAGCTCAACAGAACCGCTTGACCATGCCCCGGAATAATTGTATTTATTGCCGACTTTATCGATGATTTCTTTGTATGCATCAGCTTTAAACTGTGGTGAAACTTTTTCTAGTGCTTCGTCATACTGCGAAGAATGCCTGATGTTTGCTTTAACTTCGGGAACAGGAATTTCAAAGCTGTTTTCAGCAGAGTTATTCGCTTTGTTTACAGCGATTTCAAGAGCCTTTTCGACGTAATCAGCACTGGTAATTTCGCCCATTTGTGTGTGTTTTCCGCTTCTTCTGCCTTTAAACACTTCAACATCAAGTCTTACCAGCGATTCAGAAGTGTTAAGTGAAACAGAATTGTTTCCGATTCTCATCAAATGGCTAATTTCTTTGTGCATAACAAAAGAAGCGTTTATGCCTCTTTGTGTCGCTAAATCTCTTACTTCGCAAATAATTTTTTCTATTTCGTTTCTGTTCATCATTAGCTCCTTTCACCTGTAATTACGTTGTCGAACTTTAAAACAGGCACGCCGTGGCCGATTTCCATCGACTGGTTAGGTTCGCCTTTGCCGCAATTCTCAACCTGACATAGTCTCCAAGTTCGCTCATCGCCTACAGCAGAAAGGTTGTTATAAAAATCAAGAGTGTGCCCCTGATAAGTTGCATTTCTCACAACACCGGTCTTTTTGCCGTTTTTGACTTCCCAGGCCATTTCTGTTGCAAAGTGGAAATGTTCTCTGTTTGAGCCGATAGACCAAGACAGCGGTGTGTCAACAATTATTCCGTCTTCGGTGTTTTTAATTATATCGTCTAAATCTCCGTCATTTCCGGGAAGTATGCTAACGTTGCTCATGCGGTCGATCGGAGCTCTGTAAAACGCCGTTGCCCTCGAGCATCCGCCGCTTTCTTTAAATACATCTTTTTGCGCCTTTGCGTTTGCTTCAGCAATCATGGCTCTCGACGTAAGTGCGTCTTTTAGAATTCCCTTTTCGATCAGCAAATAGTCTCTTTCGGGCGTTCCTTCGTCGTCGAACCCGAATGTCCCCGGCGAGTTCTCAATTTTGCCATAAGCGCTGACATTAAGCTTTTCGCTACCATATCTTAATTTACCAAAATCGTTCAAACCAACAAAAGAACCGCCTGCATATGACAATTCATATCCAAGAATCCTGTCTAATTCAAG
>JAQVCG010000076.1 GCA_028689875.1 Candidatus Rifleibacteriota bacterium
TTCCATTTCAGTTGTTAAGTTATCCAATACATACGAGAACCCGGATTCATCGACTAACGTGGAATTGTTACAATATAGCTTGCACCATTCTAGTAATTTCTCCCGGTCTGTCATACTTATTCACCAGCTTTCAACAATTCAATTAATGATTCCTTGCTCTTTCTAGCGTCAAATTTAATTCCTTTTTCTTCTAGTTGATTGATTATTTCTGCTTTTGTTAATTCTTCAATGGATATTTCCATTTCTGTTGCATGGCCGATTGCCACGCCGGTTTCGCCAGCCTCACGCCTTGCTTTATTAAATCCTGATAATCCCATATTATGCCGCCAATACTGTAACGGTCGCCGTTAAGTTAGCAACTGCACCAACCCAATTAACAGGCAATGTTACCACGCCGGTTGCGGTATAATCTCCCGCAACCGCTGCATTATACGCCGCAATAGTCCATGCCACTGTTGCTGTTCCTGTTTGTGCCAATGTATTTAATACATTAACTTCATCGTCAATTAATGCGATTGCAGCGGCTTCAAGTGTTCCGTTTGGCACTTCGATGTTAAATACTTTCGCAACGGTTGATGCGTATGTCTTTTCTTCGTTCAAGTCGATGTAAGTATATAGCCGATCCAGTTCTTCAACGCGGATATTTTCTTTCCCTTTTTCTGCTAAAATCTCTGCTTTTTGAGCGTCAATCTTAGTTTTTATATCTGTTACGGTAATAGCAGCCATTTAAGCTCCTTTCTAAAAAACAAGGGGATAAGCCTAGGCCATCCCCTATATTCAATTATTAAAGTTTGTGTAAAAATTTAACTATTTTCACGTTCTTGTTTTCGTAAACTCTTAACCAGTTTGCTGCGGTTGCCAACTCTGCATTTGTGGGAGAAGCACCAACCACTGCAGTCTCAGTCCATTTAACACCACGTGGATGCAATAGAAAATGTTTACGAGTGATTAAATAATCTTCCCCAGCCAATGAATCCCGATCGGTTTCTGTTGGTACTGGTGGCGCACCTTCGCCGTAACCAATTGCCCCTGAACCAAATAGATAAGTGGTGTAATTACCGTCCGCTACTGGGCAACCATCATCTGCAATAACCCGTTTGCCCATATATGTTGGGATATCATAAAAACCCTGCGAATTGGGGATAAACTCAATTAAGTTTTGCTTTCTCATGCTGGCATAGGTAGCGGAATGAATCATCATAGCTGTCAAGCCTGATTCTGCGTCCCCCAATTTATGAGTGGCATCAATGAAGCTATCGCCACTGAATTTTGCAAGATCTCCGACTAAAGCGGTGATGTCAAGTAAGTTTCCAGCCATTGAAGCTGCGCCAAATACGCCTGTTAAAGTGCTTACTAAAGCCGCTTGCATGCGTCTAGCCCAGTATTCAGCTACCAAATCACCGACTACCATCATAGGGTCGTCGCCAGACAGTGCTTTTGCTAAGTCATTGACTCCCCATGCTCTACCTCTTAACAGTAAACGTCCTACGTCTTTTGACGCTGTAATTGCCCCCGCTGTTAACGCTGCTGCATCAGTTAAAATTTCATCGTCGCCTGTAAGGTCAGACCAGAACGGCATTTGTAACAATGTACCGCCCGACTGCGCTAATGCGTTTAATTGTGCATCGTTTTGAATAATTCCAGATTGATACAATGCTGATTTTTCTGCGGTTCTTTCTACTACATATGGATTGAAGACGTCAGGGACGATCACATCACTGATTTTTGTGGCAGCAAATAGCTGCAATTCCATTTTATACATGTTTTATTTCTCCTATTTTCCGGCTGATTTTCTTAGCCTTTCAGCTAAAACCGGATCTTCTTTTAATATTTTCCCTTGCTCTGTTAAGTTAAAGGATTCTTTCGCCCACGGGTTGAATTGTTTGTCCCCATCATTGCTTCCTTTAGTAGGCGTTCTCCCCTTAACTCGTTCATCTATTGCAACTTCTAATGCTGCTCTGAACTTCTGCTCAAACATGTTGATATTTTTTAGTGTCACCTCTGGATTTTCAGCAACTAACATCGTTGCAAAATCAGGCGGCAACCCTTTTGATATTAAATCTTTTTCGGTCTGCAATGTCAAACGTTCCTTAATGATTTCAGCTTTTTCTTTTAAAAATGATTCACGCTCAAGTTCAAACTCTTTTTTAGCCCGTTCCTCTGCGCTTAGTTCTGCTAATTCTTTGGCTTGTTGAAGCTTTTGTTCTTGTTCGGCCTCCCATTTCTCACGGGCTGTTTGCAATCCCTTTGTTGTCATCCGGTCGGCTTCGGCCTGAACCATTTTCTTGACTTCATCCTCGGTGTACGTCTTAGGCTGTTCAATTGGTGGCTCTGACGTTACTTCCGGTTCTGCTTCACCCTCTGCGAATAACTGTAAATTCATTTTATATGGTTTGTTTAACATTTTATTATCTCCTTTGCCCTGTTAGTTCCTGCCTAACAGTTCGTATCAGTTAGATTTTACCATGATTTCGTTGCATTTGCAACACAATCGCCTATTCTTTTATTGATACAGTAGCAATACATCTACAACCTGCATTATCCAAAAATGAATTAGGCCCTTTCATTTGTCGCGGCCACTTACCATAACTGCCTATTGGCGTTTTAAAATCCTGCTCATATGATATTGTTACCCCTTCCATTTTAACATGGTCCGCCGGGTCACCTTTGCTGAATCGTCGCACCCGTTCGTCTTTCATCGTTCTCCATGTCTTTTCTAGCGCTACTTTTTTATTAGCAACGTCTAAAACATCTGTCTGCCCATAGCTTTTAACCCTGCCAGCTTCGATTTCAGCCATGTTTACATTTTTCTTGTAATCTTTATCGTTAATATTTTTTAACGCTTCTACGGCCTGCTTGTAGCTTAATTCAGCCTGTAATCCTGCACGTGTCTGAGTGCTTATATTGTAAGCTAGATCGCCTTTGTTCTTGTTTAGGCGGTCAGTCCACGGAACCCCACCCATGGGAGCGACTACCGTTTCTTTAACGGGCAACGCGGCGATTAATCCAACGGATAACGCCACTCCCAGTTCTTCCATGTGTTGATATTCGTCCTCTGCTGATTTCAGATAAGCATCGCTTAAATCCTCGGTGATGATTCCTTTATTGTCCTGATATAGTTTCTTAATCAGCTTTGCTATCCGCTTATCGAATTTATCAGCCCTACTAAACTTCATAAAATCCTCATAAGTCCATCCGTTTTCATAAATCTTTGACAGTTCCTTTTTTAATGCGGAAAAGAACTCATTATACTTTTGTTCCATCGTTGGCATTTGTTGTTACCTCCGTGGTTACTGTTTGCGGTTCATCAAATGTGGTATCTGCGTATGAATCTGTTTCGGATTGTATGGCTTTCATTTCAGCCGTTATATCACTGACAATTGAAGAGGGCAAATAGCTTAAAGCTGTTTCTTTTGAGGTAAACCCATTCAATTTTAAAGCCCCGTCAATGCGTGCCGTTTCATTAATCGGCTCGTTGTACTCAAATTTCATAGAAACATCAAGATAGTTAAAGTTTGCACCTCTGAAATTAAGATAGTTGCATATCAACTCAATCCGTCGCTGCAATCCCTTCTTAAACTTACGCTCTTTGTTTGCTGCAATGTTCCGCATCGCTGCCAATTTATACCCCATCGCTACGCCGCTATCAGATGTTTGAAAGTTCTCGTCGCTCAAATCAATAGCCTTTGTAAATTTATGTATGTCGTTATTCAGGTTCTTAACCTGCTGCACTGAGTCCTCAACATTCGACGGCTTGACTAAAAACCCAGCATCTCCCGATTCATCCAGCAATAACACCCGATTGTTTTTCATTTCTACTACATCGTCTGTTGTTGTTCCACTCATGTTTACTAAATACAAGTAAGCATCTGTAAAATATTCAAGGTCATTTGTCTTGTTTGATCGGCTTAGGTTATAAGCGTCAACCAAACTCAAAACGTCCTCAAAATCACCCTTCACGCTTGAATTATTGAGGTAATCGACAACTGGAACGTCACCGAAGAAATGTTCAAACCGGTCAACCTCGTTCATGTTAGTTAGTTCATAAGTAACTACCTCACGTTCATCATAGCACTCGACGTATTCAGTCTCGGTCATTCCATCATCTGATAAGATGCTATAAACACGAATAGCCCCTATAATCTTAGGGGTTATGTCTTGATTGTAGATTATTTTCATAGCCAGCGGATCGACTTCATTAAACCGGATGTTCGTATCTTCATCCAGATAGATAATCTCTTGTCCTCGTCCATATGTTCCGGCTTGTCTGGTTAATTCGCTGTTCTCGTCCTGTTCGTCATTATAATTAAAGATATCCTGCAATGTTTCCATCAATTTTTCGTCTGTGCTGGAATAAGTTACTGGGTTACCTAACAAATACCCCTGGAACATATCAACGATATATGACGGGTAGTTATGCACCAGCTTATTGTTAGGCTTTCCCTCGTCCATTGTTCGGTTTAAAATATCGTGATTCCCGTCGTAATAATTTCTTAGCTTATTCAGCCGTGTTGTGTCCCACGTTTGCAATTCATATCTGATTCGTTCTACACTTAGCATCTTTCCCCCTTGTTATTACTTAATCCCTTAATAGCCTTTTCACATTGCTCATTTATCTTTAAAATGTTACGGGCTATCCATTCGACAATTTCCTCGTCGCGTTCATATTTCTTCATTCCAGATTCAAATAAAAAAGCGTGTACTATTTCATGTCTGATCGTGTTGTTCCGATACTCTTTCATATTCATCAAGCAATCTTCTTTTTGTTCCCCAATATCATCTTTTATGTGTATCTCTTTAGCCCACCACTCGCAAAAACCATCGGCTTCAAATTTCTCGTATTGCTCGCCGTTTGTTTCTTTGACTTTATATTTCTCTCCTAGTATGTCAAGCTTCATCTTTCCCCCTAAATTCCTAATATACTTTTGCTCATTGATTTCATTTTGTTTTGCTTCATTTCCATTTCAAACCCATACCGCAACGCATCAAGTAAATGATTATTCATGTCAACCGGCTTTGGTATAACATTCCCGTCTTTATCCTCACGCCATTTATACGACGTTAATTCTTTTATCGTATTTATGCAACGTGGATGGACTACCAACTTATGAGACTGTAACCACTTCACGCCATGCTCGATACTTCCAGCACCTTTTTTAGCCCCCAACGCCCGTATACCGTGCCTTTTTAGGTCGGCTATACTTCTAGGTTCAGATGAATCACAGGTGACTAATTCACCGCCTACAATCGTTTTTAATTCCTCTGCCACTTCGTCAATAAACATTGCCTGTCTGTAAAATTCATCCACTACATAGATTGTTTTATGCTTCTTATCGTAATGGCAACGAATAAACGCTGTTGGATCGTCTGCAAAACCAAAATCAAGGCCGTTGAAGTAGTTATCAAAACAACTGTTGTCGAACTCTTGTTTTTCCCAGTTGGTATAGATTAGATTTCCTAAGCTGCCCCAATCACCTACAATTATGTTACGGTTAAGCCGTTTCCGCTTAACCTCTGCATATTTCTATGCAGATCAGACTATATCTTAATAGCTGTTGCTATTCCCACTGTTTCAACCGCACTTGCGGCTTACTCTACTAACTTTAGATTTAAAATCTCGCTTTCGATAGTCGTTACACTCAATTAGTATATTCCCACACATAACCACCTGATGTTTTGGTTCTTCCTTTTAGGTTTCCCCTTATTGCATCTGCGTTTAAATTTAATTCCCTAGAAGCTTCATAAGCACTTGCAAAAAACAAAACATCACCTGTTTTTATGCTTCTCCCTAAAATAGGTTTTCTGTTCTTAGGCTTTATTAGCCCGGTTCTATATGCATGTAACATATTTTCACTTCCAGTAACCCATTCAAGGTTATTAACATTATTATTTCTTCTATTTCCGTCTATGTGGTTTATTTGCGGCTTTCCGTCTTTATTCTCAATGAAGTGATGAGCTACCAATCTGTGAATACTGAAAGTTCTTCTTTTATTGTTTTTCCATAATTCTACGTGAAACATAGGCTCCGGATGTCTTTTTGTTAATTTGCTGCTATGCAAAGTTAATAATTTTTCCTTGCCATTTTTAAAAGATTTTACATACCCAGTATTTGAAACTTGATAACTTCCTTCATATCCTTTGACTTCTTTCCATTGTTCCATAATTTACCCCTTTTTATTTTAATTATACCATATAATAAAGGGGAAATCAATTTAATATACTAATCTAGCTCGGTATTGCCCTCGTCTTTACGTTAGGGGTTCCACCGAATTAAGTGGGTTTTACATGCGCTAAGTTTTTTAGGTTCACGCATATATCCGGTAATACTGGTAATCCTGTTCTTTCAGACGTTCCAATGTTTCCCGGTACTTTTCATCCAAATGAACATTATCTTGATAGGTTGTTTTCAAAACAAATGCGTTTTCGTCACCAATATCAAAAAATACCCGTTTAAGCCAATGCAATTCTGATATCGGGTTGAATGTCATGGTTAATTGATACCCCAGCTTGTTCTTACCACGCAACCGCAAATCCAATTGGTTAAAATCTTGTTCGGTTATCTCGGACGCTTCTTCTATCCAACAACGATTAATACCGGCAACTGATTTCAGTTTTTCAACATTATCAAGCCCGGACGTTATGAGCCTAGCCCCATTCTTACAGCTAATCGCCATTTCTGTTTTATTAATCACAAAAATATCTGATAAGTCATTATCTAAAATGATATCGGATAGTAATTGAAACACTGAATGCCGTATTGACTGCCCGGTCTTTCTAACAACTAAATACCTGTAATCTGGATCGCTTGCCATATTTAAAATAGTTTCTTGTGCTACGAAAAAAGATTTGCCCGATCCGGCTAGGCTCCGCCGTAAAGTATCCGATATCTTTTATCGCTCATCTTTGCTTCTTTAAATGATTTATTTAACTTCATGGCGTGGCATCACCTACCTTTACATTTATCTTTTATTCCCAGTCTACCTTAATAGAAGCACAGCCAGAATGCTCAAGTTCTTGCTTGTCGCTCCACCCATAACATTTCTGCTTTAATTTAAATATTCCAAACGTCGGGTTAATCGTCCCATTTTCAACTCCCCTTTGTGTTCTTATCTCTTGTTTTGCATGGCACTTTTTTATAGTGTCAGACAACAATCTGTTTTCTTTAGCTAATCTGTAAAGCGTATCCCTTGAACATCCAGCAAAATCCAAACAAAATTCTTGTATTATTGGGTCGTTACTTTCAGTTATGTATTTGAGCAACTGTTTTGCTAAATCATCAGCATTAAATGTTGGCTCTCTTCCTATTTTTTTCGGTTCTTCTTTGCTCATGCTGTTACGTCCTTTCTTAAAAATTTTTTAATATGATGCTACCATCTTTTGAAATATCAATAGACATTAACATATTGTTTAATGGTTCTTTTGTGTCTCCTTTTGTTTCAAAATAAATTTTAGAATCAGATCCATATTCATTTTCTACATATTTAAATATTTTTACAATATCGCTTAAATACATCATATTAACTCCATTCATATAATAATTCTCCATCCTATAACACTTATACACCATTATAACACACAACCCGCACTAATTAAAGAAAAAAGCCGTATTTCTACGGCCTTGCGTCACTTCTTTTTAACTTTCCTCGCTTCACGCTTTTCCTTCTTCTCTGCAAATATCCTGTCCCGCTCGTCCCACACCGCTTCTTGTTTCGCCCTCCGCTTCGGATTCTTGCTCAGCTTCGGTCGCTTGCCAGTCACGTTGTAATACACCAATTGAATGATAGTAAAGGCGATAAAACATAGTATCGCAAATAGTATTAGGTTCATTCTGATTCCTCCCATTCCCAGTTTGTACCATATCCAGGTGGTTCACAAGTGTTGCAGCGCCAATCTTCGCCTTCTTCATATTTGCAATTAAAACATGATTTTTCTTTAGGTTCTTCGATTAATGGGCACGCTTTTGGAACTTCATTTTCACGCTCATCATAACATAAACACCTTTTAATTAATTTGCAATATCCGTAATTGTCAATTACTGGACATTCATCACAAAAAGCCGGCATTTCCATATCACAATTTTAATCATTTTCTTTACTCCCTCCATTTCTCCACTTAAACGCCATTAACCACCCACTAAACGCCAGCACTGTCATTATCAGATAAGCAAACAAGTCCGCTTGCCCGTCGCTTGCATTGATAAAAAAATCAATTACAATTAATACCAGTACCGCCCACTTAATTACTTTTTCTTTGTTCATTTCTTTCTTTCTTCCTTTCTTTTTTCGCAGCATTGCTAAGTAAAACAATTGCATCCCATTCTTTTGGATTTTTCCATTTAAACTTAAAGAAAATAATAAATATTAATGTGTACATAATAGCGACAAAAGATATGTATGCTATTACAGGAATAGCAACGACTATCGCCGGCATACTTTGAAATAAAATTATTTTTAGCATAAGTAAAGTTATTGTTGCCACTACTGTAAACGCAATTAAATACATTGCTTTTTTACTCATTTAAACATCTCCGTTAATTTATTTTTAACCTCATCGCTTACCACATCACCTATTTTATAATAACTACCGTACAGGTTATGATAAACAACTTCCTTCACTTTTCCATTCTCAATCACTACTTGCCGTGTCACTCTGTCCAGTTCGGGTTCTTCTTTTTTACCTAATAACTTCTTGATTAGTTCCCAGATTTTCATGTTTCCCCCTTAGTTTTTATTTATTTTTCTTTCTCGTATACAACCATTAACAACAACAATAACAGCCACCAGTATGAGTAATTAACAGACATATAAGCGGTAATTGAAATCAAAAATACTCGATACAACAAAATAACAATTATCAATTTCAAATCTTTCATTTTTTGTTATCCTTAAAAATAGTCCCATACGTTGGATTTTTAGCCTTTTCATGCACTAGCATATAACAGAAGGGGCATTCCCCTGCCGGTTCCTGGTATTCGCTACTCACTTCAAGATCGTCATTAAGTTGGTATATGTGGCAATCCTTCCAGTTTTTAACCTTGCAATCCGTACAGTTATCATTGATCATGATTTCTAATATCGCCCTCAGACGGTCATCGTCAACGAATATAGCACGTTTGTCTATCATTTCTTGCATTTTCGGTTTCATCACAATTATATTATCTTTCAGCATCCGGTCAATTTTCTTGAATTCCTCCGGCAACCTGTCTTTTATCATCGCAAGTGCCTTTCTATGACGCGTGAAGGCGTGTTTGAACTCTGTTTTCTCTTGTGGCGTTAAATCGTCCC
>JAQVCG010000009.1 GCA_028689875.1 Candidatus Rifleibacteriota bacterium
TCACAAAAATCTACGTTTAGTTTCAGAAATGTAAAAGACGGAGCAGACAGATTCTTAGGTATATCGCAAAGCGGAGAAAAGCCCTATGCCAGAATTTATACCCGCCTCGGAAATCCTACAACCGAATATCTTGAAAAAACTCTTTTTCAACTTGATTGTCAGCATTTAATCGATGCTGCTCTTGCAGCAGACGAAAAAAAGCCCACAATAGCATCGCTCGTGTGCTCTTCAGGAATGTCAGCCACAGCTTGCACCACACTGGCAATGGTTAAATCCGGAGATGAAATTCTTTGCGGCTGCGTTTACGGCTGCACTGACAGCTTCTTCAGAAGTCTCGAAAAATTCGGAGTCAAAACCCATTTTATTGATACTTCAAACCTTGAAACAGTAAAAAAGACAATCGAAGATAATCCAAAAATCGTCATGATGTTTATGGAAACACCGGACAACCCGACGCTAAAAGTTTCTGACATAGAAGCTATATCAAGAATTACACAGCCTAAGGGTATTGCGCTGGTTATAGATAACACTTTTGCTACATCTTATTTACAGCAGCCTTTCAGATTGGGCGCAGATATAGTGGTGCAAAGCCTTACAAAATATGTGAACGGCCACTCTACAAGCGTAGCCGGCGTTATTCTCGGACCCTATGAATTTATGAGCAATTTTGTGTTCCCCGTTTACAAAGACTTTGGGCCTACACCCAGCCCGTTTGATTCCTGGCTGAATGCACAAGGCCTTCAGACCCTGCATCTCAGAATGAAAAGAGCCTGTGACACAGCATTTGAACTCTCTAAACGCCTCGAAAATCATCCGAAAGTTGAAAGAGTTTATTACCCCGGCATGCCTTCTCACCCACAATACGAGCTGGCTAAAAAACAAATGCGACTAGGCGGCGGAATGATTTCGCTTGAGCTTAAAGACGGCTTTGAACCGGCACGAAAACTTATGGATTACTTTGCTTCTCATACTACTCCGGCAGAACTGGCAGTTAGCCTCGGAAGCGTAATAACATATTTCCAACACCCTGCATCTATGACCCACGCAGGAGTTCCCGAAGCAGCTCGAATTGAACGCGGCATTACAAACGGGTTAGTCAGAATTTCTGTGGGTATGGAAGGCGTCGAAACATTGTGGGATGCCATAGAAGAAGGCCTTAAACTAGCATATTAATAAAACTAAATCTATATATACGGAGGCGCTGTTTTGAGCGTTAAAAGACCACCAGAACTTACTTGGCAAGATAAAGCCATTTTGGTTGCCATTCCCTTGGTAGTATTCACAATATTTATGCTGGCTAACTATTTAAGCCGAGATTTGACTGTTGCCGATGCCTACGAGCAGAAACTTGTAGATGTCGATGTGCGCGACGGAGGCAATATAGTGCAGCTTTACCCGGCTATTGCCACAGATTCTGTAAGCTGCAGAGTCAAAACCCGCGACGGCAAATTAGACTTTGACTTTGTTTACCCGATTCAAGCGTCTGAAACCATTAGATTTGAACTGGGTCACACAGTGCAATTCTTTGGGCAGTACAAATATGATGCTAAGGGCGGAACGGTTACAGCGCCGTATAAAACAAAGACAGGCCGAATGAACGGCTGGGCCATATACGAAAATAAGCGTTATATCGGTAATAATCCCGGAGACCCCGTTTCATCAGCACCACAGGGAATGTAAAATAATTAAGAGGGACATAAGAATGATTGAACTTAACGGCAGTAACTTGACCATAGAAAAAGTATGGAAAATATCTCAGGGCGAAAAAATAAGTATTTGTCCCGAGTCGATGAAGAAAGTAAAAGCATCTCGCGAAATAGTCGAAAAAATAATCAAAGAAGAACGTGTCGTTTACGGTATCACAACGGGTTTTGGACATCTTTGCAATACGCGAATTGATAAGTCTGATTTACAAAGATTGCAAGTAAACTTGATCAGAAGCCATGCCACAGGGGTAGGCGAGCCTTATCCACGTGATGCAGTCAGAGCTTCGATTGTTGTCAGAATTAACTCGTTGCTTCACGGCGTAAGCGGTGTTCGCCCCGAATTGATCGACGCTTTGACCGCATTGCTTAACAGCGATGTTGTGCCATATGTTCCGCAGCAAGGTTCGGTTGGATGCTCAGGCGATTTAGCACCTTTATCGCACATCATGCTTGTTCTTATGGGTGAAGGCGAAGTCTTGTGCGAAGACGGCCACACGATTTGTCCCGCACTGCCGGCTCTCGAAAAAGCAAATCTGAAACCGATTTGTCTCGAAGCAAAAGAAGGGCTTGCCTTAATTAACGGAACTGCTGTTATGGCAGGGGTTACATCATTAGCTCTATACCGCGCAATGCATATATCTAAGTCTGCCGACATTATTGCGAGTATGACCCTCGAAATGGTTAAAGGTTCAACAAAGCCTTTTGATCCTGATTTTATCGCACTGCGTCCGTATCCGGGAATGGCCCAAGTTGCTGAAAACGTGCTTTCATGTATTGACGGCTCTGAAGTTCGCGACAGCCACATAGGCTGCACTAAGGTGCAAGACGCTTACAGCCTGCGCTGCATTCCGCAAGTGCACGGCGCAACCCGCGAAAACCTGAACCACCTTGTAGATCAGTTGACAATCGAAATTAACGCTGTAACTGACAACCCGATTATTTTGAGCGAAGACAAAATCATTTCGGGCGGCCACTTTCACGGTCAGCCAATAGCCTTTGCCGCAGACTACCTCGGCATCATTATGTCAGAGCTTGCAAATATCAGCGAAAGGCGTATTGACAGACTTCTGAACCCGTTGATTAACGAAACTAAGCCGTTCTTGTCCGTTAACCCGGGTGTTAATTCGGGCCTTATGATTATTCAATACACTGCTGCAGCGCTGGTCAGCGAAAATAAAGTGTTGGCACATCCCGCATCTGTCGATTCAATACCGACATCAGCTTACCAAGAAGACCACGTGAGCATGGGCAGCATAGCCGCAAGAAAAGCGGGCAAAATCATTGAACATACAGCTCAGGTGCTTGCAATCGAATGGTTAAGTGCCGCTCAAGCCTATGAATTCGTTAAGCCCCTTAAAATGGGGAAAGGCACAGGCGCTGCTTATGAGCTGCTAAGAAAATCGGTGCCCGCTCTTGAAGAAGACAGAATTCTTGCACCCGATTTGAGAGTAGCGAGAGACCTGCTATGGAACAATAGCCTTTTTGAGCACGTAGAAAGAAAGGTAAAACTGGTTTAAAATGAAGCAAATAGCTGATTTTGTATTGCATAATCTCGATTGTGCAGTGCTTTTTACAAATCTTTATAAGGGTAAAGGCACAAAGGCCGGCTGGAACATTAATGAACTTAAAAGCGCTTCTGTAGCTTCAAAAGAAGGAAAAATCGTTTGGGTCGGAGATGCGGCTGAATTGACAGCTAACGTAGAAATACTTCCCGACACAAGATTTTATAACGGAGAAGGCTTAACGGCGGTACCGGGATTCGTAGATTCTCATACACACTTGGTTTATGGGGGTAATCGCGCCGCCGAATTTGAAATGCGCGTGCAGGGCAAAACCTATCTCGAAATTCTTGAAGCGGGCGGTGGAATACTGCGAACAACAAATGCGGTAAGAGAAATGAGCGAAGGCGAGCTTTTTGCAGAATCAGCTTATAGACTTGAACAGGCCATGGAAAGCGGCGTAAGCACTATCGAAATCAAAAGCGGATATGGCTTAGACCTCGAAAACGAGCTTAAAATGCTAAGAGTCGTGGCGATGCTTAAAGAAGAATACCCCATAAAAATTGTATCAACTTTTATGGGCGCGCACGCCATACCGGCTGACAGGCTGAACGACCCCGACAAGTTCGTTGATGAAATTTGCGAAGTCTGGATACCGGAAGTGGCAAAAACCGGGCTGGCGCAGTTCAACGACGTGTTCACCGAAAAGAAAGCTTTTACGGTTGAGCAGTCGCGAAGAGTGCTGCAGGCCGGTCTTAAATATGGAATGAAACCTAAAATTCACGCCGACGAAATAAATGTTCTGGGCGGAATTGATTTAGCAGTTGAGCTGGGCGCTGTAAGCGCCGACCATTTGCTGATGACAAACGACGACGAAATCAAAAAACTGGTGAACAGCGGCGTAATACCAACGGTTTTGCCGGGCACTTCTACATATTTGATGGAATCGCACCACGCACCCGCAAAGAAAATGATCGAAGCGGGGCTTCCGGTGGCAATTGCATCAGACCACAACCCGGGCAGCTGCCAATTCTTGGGAGCAAACATGATACAATCGCTTGCAATGCTGCAGCTTAGAATGAGCGCGTCAGAGGCGCTTATTGCCGGAACAGCACACGCAGCTTTTGCAGTCGGGTTAGGCGACGAAACCGGAGCCATCGAAGTTGGTAAAAGCATGGATATCGCATTGTTTGATATTAAATCATTCAGAGAAATCGGCTACAAAATCGGGCAGAATCTTTTGTATGATTTGATAATCGACGGCGTTCCGGTTTACAGCGAATAAACCGATATGCACCCATACTTTCTTGCCTCGCGCGAATATAAAAATCAAAATACCGTCATAAACGTCGGCTCAGTAGACGGTTTCGAAGTAAATATAGGCGGCGATGAACCTGTTTTTATCGCCGGCCCATGTTCGATAGAAGACGAAGAGTCTGCCCTGCAGCTGGCTTTAAAGCTCAAACAGTTCGGGGTAAAAATATTCAGGGCAATGATTTTTAAACCCCGAACTTCGCCATACTCTTTTCAGGGGCTTGATACGGCCGGAATTCCCGTTTTAAAGATGTTAAAAAGCAAAACGGGTATGATTTTGCTGACAGAAGTCAGAGAAGCCCACGAAGCCGATGCGGCATTCGGTTACACCGACATTTTTCAAATAGGCACAAGAAACATGTCGAACTTTAATTTGCTTAAACATGTGGGCTCTTTAAATAAGCCGGTTATTCTTAAAAGGGGCATGGGTTCTACAATAGAAGAGCTGCTTTGTGCAGCCGAATACATTTTGGCCCAAGGAAACCAGGACGTCATTTTGTGCGAACGGGGAATAAGAACTTTTGAAACCTATACCAGATTTACTCTTGATATTAGTGCCGTGCCGGCTATAAAAGAGCTTTCGCATCTGCCTGTTATTATTGACCCGAGCCACGCTTCAGGAAGAAGCTCTCTTGTGGCTCCTTTGACCAGAGCAGGTTTGGCGGCCGGTGCCGACGGTGTTATGATCGAAGTTCACGAACACCCCGAAGACTCAAAATCAGACGGTTCGCAGGCTATAAAACCCGAACAGCTTAGCGCAATCATTAAAGGGCGCCACAGATAATCCTTTAAGCCGTTTTTAAACGTAAGCCGCTAAGAAAGCAGTTGAGACAGCGTAGTATATAATCAAAGCAAAAATATCGTTGAATGAAGTTACAAAAGGCCCCGAAGCAACAGCGGGGTCTATTTTGAACTTATCGAATAATAGGGGAATTACTGCACCGAAGGCCGCTGCAAAGGTCATGGCGGCCATCATGGCTATACCTACCGTCATAGACAAATAAAGTGAAGTTATTTGCCCCGATGCCATACTATTGCCGGTTCTTATTAAGTATTCGGCCCAAGCGCCGACCACAAAGCCGCAGACGCCGCCCATAACAGCTCCCGCAATTATTTCTTTGAATACACGCTTAAATAAATTGTCGCGGGCGTAAGGATTAACGGCCAAGCCGCGTATAGCAAGAGTTGATGACTGAACGCCGGTATTGCCGCCCATAGCCGTAACTACCGGAACAAAAAAGACTAACGCAATCATACCGTCGAACTTTGCCATGAAAAACTTTAAAATGGTGCTGGTGATAAAGCCGGTACATAATGTTATTAAAAGCCAGGGAAGGCGTGATTTACAGGCTTGCCATGCAGAATCGTCGTCTAATTCGTCGTCTGAAGTACCTGCTAACTTAAATATGTCTTCGGTGGCTTCTTCTTCTAATACGTCCATTACGTCGTCAACAGTGATTACACCGATTAATTGGTCATTGTCGTTCACAACAGGTACAGACATGTAGTCGTATTTTGCAACAACAGCGGCGACTTCTTCCTGGGGCATATTGACATGAACGCTTACAACGTCGTCATCCATGACCTCGCTAACGGTTTGCCTTACATTTGATGAAAAAATATCGCGAATTGATATAACACCTTTTAAGCGTTCTTCGGTGTCTATTACATACATGTAGTAAATATTTTCGATATCGGCAGCTACCAATCTTAAGTGAGAAATGGTGTTTTCGATAGTAAAATCTTCAAATATGGCGATATACTCGGTGGTCATAATACCGCCGGCGGTATATTCATCGTGCGCTAAGAGCTTTTTAACGTCGCTGGCTTCATCGAGATCCATATGTTTAAGAATCTCGTCGGCTTTTTCTTTATCAATCTCTTGCAAAAGGTCGGCCGCTTCGTCAGGATCCATTTCTTCGATAATATCTGAAGCGGTTTTGGCATCAAGCTTGTCGATAATGTTTAACTGTGTTTCGGTATCGACTTCTGCAATAGTATCTGCAGCCAGCTCTTCGTCTAAGTTTTCTATCAACGAGATTCTGTCTTCGTCGTCAAGATCTCTTAAAATATCTGCTAAGTCGGCAGGGTGCAGGTTTTGAAAGTTCTCATTGCTCAGTTTACTGGTAATTGTTTCAAATTCTTCATCGCAGCCTACGATTTTGTCCCAGTCGACCTGCTCTGATTCAAACAATTTGCCGATTTTTTTAAATACAGAGCCTAAAACGAGTGTGTTGCTAAGGCGCATTAAAGCAGAACGCATGCCGATATCAACACCGGAAACCCGTATAATACCGTTTGATTCTTCAAGAATCAGATCGTTAATTTCTACGGTGCGAATGTTAGCTGTATCGATAACCGACTTGTCCCATAACTCGGTAGCTTCTGGGCGGTCTGCCTGTTTGCCGTAAACAGCAAGATTCTTTAAATCAACTTTTAATACAAATTTTTTTAATGTGAACTGCTCAAAATTGTAGGATTTTGCTACTTTTTCCGAGCCTGATTTAAAATCATAAATTATTGTTTGGTCTAAACAGGGCTGTTCGTTACTTAGAGCTAAAGTAAAATCAACGATTCTGCCGACTTTGCTGCCGGCCTTATCGTATATTGGAGCGCCGATTAAATCTGTTAAAAATGTTTTTCTCATCAGGGTCATGATCATCACTGTCCTGTTTCATTTCGCGCTCCTCCTTTTATGATATTTTAGACCGCTTATAATAACTCTTAAAGCCAAAAAATGCCACAAATTTCGCACTTAATCTTTTGAAAGGATATGGTATAATCTTTATATCGGAGGTTAGAGGTTATGAAAAAAATTATTGTTTTATCTGCAATGCTTTTATTTGTAAGCGTAGTATCAGCATTTGCAGCAATGCCCGCTACAATCAAAGAAAGCGGCACCTGGGATGCGCTTAACTCTTTCCAGGTAATACAGGCAACAATAAATAAGCAGAACGAAAAGGTTTGTCTGCCGACGATCGAATTTACCTCTAAGGTCGATATGGAACAGCTTCAGCTTGAGTTGAAAAATGGAATTCAAAAACAAGAAGCTATTTTTAATCTTTATCACGACGGTATCGGGCGCCCTAAAAAGCAGGGCGGAATGCTGTACGCTTCAGACGTTTATTTAAAAGACCTTAAAATGACATATACAGGTTTTTTGAGCAAACTCGGCTATAAATTTTCGGTTTCAAATAAACCTGCCTACGAAGACCCCGATGCTCTTAAAAACATTATATATTCGCGCGGAATAGACGAAAGCAAACGCGAATCAGACAAAAAGCAAAGAGAAAAAGATAAAGAAAAGGCAAGAAAACAAAGAAAAGAAAAACCGCCTACCAGAAGAATCGAAACGATTTATGATGTGCTGCCGCCGGGGGTGATTCCGCCGGCTACTCGTAAAGAAATTGCAGAAATAAATCGCAGAATCGAAAATATGAAAAACAGGCCCTATGAAACCAAAGATGTCGAAATAGACCCTGTTAGATGGGCGAGCGGAGTTTGCGGGCTTTTGAAGGAAGACGGCAATATAACCGGGGCAAAAATAGAAGGGCGAAAGCCGCAGATTAAAATTAGGGTCCCTAACAAAAAAGGTTGGCTTACGCCCGCTATGATAAAAGAACTTGACGGAGCAAGATGCGAATTTATGCTTCAACGAGACCGGAATGGCCATGAGGTAATAGAAAATGGTGCATATCTTATTCGCGATCTCTATTTGCACAAACTAAAACTTAGCTGGGAAGAATGGCTTGAAAAGCATGGTTTGAAGTGTCCGGATTTTGAAAACAAACCGACCTATGCACAACAGCCAATAGTGTTAGACACAGAATATCTGCCCGCAACTTGGATTAAAACCCTTGCCATCGCTGCTTGCGGAGTAAACTTTCCTAAAAAGAACGTTCTTGTAAGAGAAAAAGAGATGCTTCGAGTGTTTCCGCCCGAAACTAAGCCGACAAACTTTAAGCATTATGCAAAAGCATTTGACGAAAAATACGCAAATTGCGCTATTGGTGTGACTTTGCTTATATGCCCCGACAACAAGCCTTATATGGAACTCGGGCAAAAACGTGCCTTAAGAATCTATTTCTCTGAGGCAGGAACAAACTTAGATTTCTTGCAAAAAGAGCTTATTAAAGAGCAAAAATAAAAAAGGGCAGACTTTGATTTAAAGTCTGCCCCTTATATTTTTAACTAATTAAAAAACGGTAAGTTTTGCAAAAGAATCTGCTTCTAGACTGGCTCCACCAACGAGTGCGCCGTCGATGCCGTCTTGTTCCATGTAGGTTTTGATGTTTTCGGGTTTGACCGAGCCTCCGTATAGTATTCTGACTTTTTCAGCTGTGGCTGTTCCGAATCTGCTGTGAATGAACTCGCGAATCAATGCAATTGCATCTTTTGCGTCTTTTGCGGTTGCATTTTTTCCGGTTCCGATGGCCCATACGGGTTCGTAAGCGATTACTATGTTGCCTAACAACTGTTCAGAAACACCTTTGAGGCCGTTTTCAAGCTGATTCAAAATGATTTGGTCGGTTTGATTTTTTTCGCGGTCTTCAAGTCGTTCGCCTACGCAAAGAACAGGAATAAGGTCGTGTTCAAAAGCAGAAAGCACTTTTTTGTTAATGAATGTATCGCATTCGCCAAATACCCATCTGCGTTCACTGTGGCCTAATATAACAAACTCACAGTTCAGATCTTTGAGCATTGCCGGGGCTACTTCGCCGGTAAAAGCACCTTTTTCTTCAAAGTGCATGTTCTGGGCGCCCAATAAAATATTGGTTCCTTCACGTGCCTGGTCTACGGTTGAAATTAGCGGAAAAGGCGGGCATATTAAAACATCTACATCGCGCAAATCAGAAATTTTGGGCAAAAGTTCGGCCATGAAGCTTTTTGCTTCTGCGGTTACTTTGTGCATTTTCCAGTTTGCTGCTATGATTGGTCTTCGTTTCATTGTTGATCTCCTGTGGTGTTACTTAATGGGCTTTGAAAATATTTCGATACCGGGCAGTGTTTTGCCTTCAAGAAACTCTAAGCAAGCGCCGCCGCCGGTCGAAACGTGAGTGACTTTGTCGGCAGCACCCATTTGTTCTATGGCTGCTACAGAATCGCCGCCGCCTACAACGGTAGTTGCATCAAGAGTTGCGAGAAGTTCGGCTATGACTCTGGTTCCGTTATCAAAGGGCTTAACTTCGAAAACGCCCATGGGTCCGTTCCATAGAACGGTTTTAGCCTTTTTAAGCTCGTCAGAAAATTCTTTTATGGTTTTGGGGCCTATATCTAAGCCCATTTTGTCGTCGGGTATGTTATCAGACGCGATAGCTTCGGTTGCAATGCCTTCTTTAATTTCAGAGGCTGCGATTACGTCTTGTGTAAACAAGAACTTTTTGCCGAGAGCTTTGGCTTTTTCTATTACCTTTAAAGCTAAATCGAGCTTATCGTTTTCGCAGAGCGAATTGCCGATTTTGTGCCCGAGAGCTTTATGGAAAGTGTAAGCCATTCCGCCGCCGACCAATAGGGTGTCGACCTTTTCGAGAAGGTTTTCAATGACAGTGATTTTGTCGCTGACTTTTGCGCCGCCCATAATGGCTACAAACGGTCGTTCCGGAGATGTCAAAACTTTGCTCAGATATTTTACTTCTTTTTCCATTAAGAAACCGGCATATGCCGGAAGGGTGTCGGCGATGCCGGCAGTTGATGCGTGTGCGCGGTGAGCTGTGCCGAATGCGTCGCTAACAAAAATATCGCCAAGAGAAGCAAGAGCCTTAGAAAATTCAGGGTTGTTCTTTTCTTCTTCTTTGTGGAATCTTAGATTTTCAAGAAGCGTTACATCGCCATCTTTCATTTTGCTGACGGCTGCGTTCGCCTTTTCCCCGATACAGTCTTCGGCAAAGGCTACAGGTTTATCGAGAAGCTCGCTTAAGCGTGCAACAACTGACTTTAACGAATATTTATCAACTCTTTCGCCTTTGGGGCGGCCGAGGTGGCTCATAATTATGGCGCGGCCCTTGTTATCAATGATGTGCTTGATGGTGGGAATGGCCATTCTGATGCGTGTGTCGTCGGTGATTTTGAGGTCTGCATCAAGGGGAACGTTAAAATCTACGCGAATTAAAACCTTTTTGCCTGCGAAATCAATGTCTTTGATTGTTCTAAACATGCTTTCTCCTGTTTTTTTTAAAGGACAAAAAAGATAAAAGGGAACCTGAACAATGTTACGTCAGCTTCCCTTTTGAGTCAACAGTTAAAAAGTAATTACTTCTTTGAGATATAGATGATAAGATCGCGAACGCGGCTGCTGTAGCCCCATTCGTTGTCATACCAAGAGAGAACTTTTACTAGGGTGCCGTCGATAACTTTAGTTGAGAGAGCATCGAAGTAAGAGCTGTGGGGGTCTGTGGTGAAATCGACGCTTACGAGAGGTTCTTCAGTGTAGCCGAGAATGCCTTGATTGCGGGCGGTTTCTGAAGCTTCTTTGATAGCGGCGTTAATTTCTTGAGCGGTGGTTGGTTTGCTTACGGTGCAAACAAGGTCAACGACCGATACGTCAGGGGTTGGAACGCGGATAGCGAAACCGTCGAGTTTGCCCTTTAATTCGGGGATAACAAGAGAAATCGCTTTAGCAGCACCGGTAGAGGTTGGAATCATTGACATGCAGCCGGCGCGGGCGCGGCGAAGGTCTTTGTGAGGAGCATCGTGAATTCTTTGGTCGCCTGTGTAGGCGTGAATTGTGGTCATGAGACCTTTTTCGATGCCGAATTTGTCATTAAGAACTTTGGCTACAGGAGCAAGACAGTTGGTGGTGCAGCTTGCATTGCTGATTACGTGGTGATTTGCGGGATCATATTTATCTTCGTTAACGCCCATTACGATTGTAATGTCTTCGTTCTTTGCGGGAGCAGAGATGATAACTTTTTTGGCGCCGCCTTTGGTAATATGAACTTCAGCTTTTTCTTTGTCTACAAAGAGACCGGTTGATTCAACAACATATTCGATGCCGTGATTTTTCCAGGGGATGTTACCAGGATCACGTTCGGCATAAATTTTGATTACTTTGCCGTCAACGACGAGAGTATCGTCTTTAGCTTCGATATGGTTGTTCAATTTTCTGTGTATTGAATCGTATTTGAGAAGATGAGCTAAGGTTTTTGCATCTGTAATGTCGTTGATTGCAACAACTTCAAGTTCAGATGTTTCGAGCATTGCTCTGAAAACCATTCTGCCGATGCGTCCAAAACCGTTAATACCAACTTTTTTTGTCATTTAAGAGACCTCCGTTTAAGTAGAGCCGTCGTTTTTTTAGTTTTCAAGTTTCGATTTAATTGATTCGAGCTGAGCTTTAAGCATATCGCCGATTGTGTCAGAGAAACCTGATTCAGATTCTGCCTGATATTTTTTGAGTTCTTTTGCGTCGCTGTCCATGTTAGCTTCTCTGATTGAGAGTTTGAGTCTGCGGTTTTTGCGGTCGAGTTCGAGAACTTTGTAAGTTACCACATCGCCTACTTTAACTACTTCAGAGGGATTATTCACGCGCTGAGCTGCAAGCTGAGATACGTGTACGAATCCGATAACACCTTCGGCAACTTCTATTTCTGCGCCATTGTCAAGAAGGTTAGAAATGGTGCCCTGATGAATGCTGTCGCGTCTGAATTTGTTCTCAACGTCTTTCCAGGGGTCGTCCTGCAAGCGGCGTAATGACAAACCAATTTTTTGTTTGTTTTTGTCGATTTCGTATACAACAACTGTGACTTGATCGCCGACTTTAAGGGTTTGTTCCGGATTTTCAACATCGTTCTGCCAAGAAAGTTCAGAAACGTGCAACAAACCTTCGATACCATTGGCAAGCTGAACAAATGCACCGTAAGAAACGATGTTCTTAACAACGCCTGTTACCTGTTCGCCAATTTTGTATTCGTATTCGATTCTTTCCCAGGGGTCAACTGTGGTTTGTTTCAAACCAAGTGACAGTCTGTGGTTAGCAACATCGATATTGAGAATTTTTACGCTGACTTCCTGACCTTTTTCAAGGATTTCTTTAGGATGATTAACTTTTTTCACCCAATCCATGTCAGAGATGTGCAACAAGCCTTCAACACCTTCGGCAATGCCTATGAAGGCACCGAAATCGGTCATGTTATTTACTTTACCGGTTACGATGTCGCCGATAGCATATTGAGAGGCAACTTGTTCCCAGGGGTGAGGAAGAACTTCTTTATAAGAAAGAGAAATGCGTTTCTTTTCTTTATCGATTTCTTTTACGATTACATCAATTTCGTCACCGGTATTTACTACCTGATTCGGATGATCAATGTTGCGTGCCCAAGAAAGGTCAGATATGTGAACCAAACCTTCTACGCCTTCTTCTAATTCAACGAAAGCGCCGAAGTCCATAAGATTTTTAACTTTGCCGTGGTATTTTTGACCAACTTTATAGCGTGTGTCAACGGTTTCCCACGGATTTTCTTTTTTCTGTTTGAGGCCAAGGCTGATTTTGCCTTTTTCAGCATCCATTTTCAAAATTTTAGCTTCGACTTCATCACCGGGTTGAACGACTTCGCGGGGGTTAGATATAACTGACCAGCTCAAATCGTTGCGGTGAATGAGGCCTTCAACGCCATCGCCCAAGTCTACAAATGCGCCGTATTCAACGATTCTTGATACAGTGCCTTTGATAAGATCGTCAACGTTGAATTTTGAGAAGATTTCATTCTTCTTTGCGTCTCTTACTTTGTCAAGAATGGCGCGTTCAGAAACTACAACGTTTTTGCGGCGGCGGTCAAATTCGGTGACCATCATTTTGAAAGATTTGCCAATGCTTTCTTTTGCGTTTTTGCCGTGTGAAAGCTGGCTTTGGGGCAAAAAGGCTCTGATGCCGAGAGCGGTTACATTGTAGCCGCCTTTAATGCGTTCGGTGATCGTGCCTTCGATAGGAGTTTTGTTCTTGTAGGCATCTTCAATGTCTTCCCATGAACCGCGTTCTTTAGCTTTTTTGAATGAAAGCTGAACTTGGCCGTGACCATCGTCGATTCTGGTGACGAATACTTTAATTTCATCGCCAACTTCGAAATTAGCGGTTTCATCGCTAAATTCTTCTATTGGAATAATGCCGTCTGATTTGTAGCCCAAATCAACATAGACACCACTCTGGTTCTTCTCGATAACAGTACCTGTTACGATTGCCCCTCGGGAGATTGTTTGGAACTCCTTACCGCTAAGCGCCTCTTCCATGGTCATTTCTACGGCGCCGGCCGGTTCCTGTTTGTTCATTTCTACATCTGTCATACTTTCCTCCGTTGGGATCAATGCGTCCCGAGTATTAGTTACAATTATGATAATCCGATCAACGACTTCATCAATGGTCATTGCGGTTGTATCCAAAAATATGGATCCTTTTGCCTGCACTAACGGTGCAAACTCGCGACTCGAATCCAGTTTGTCGCGATTTTCAATTTCTTTTTTGAGTTCTTCGAGATTTGCTTCAAACCCTTTTTCATGAAGGTCTTTTAAGCGGCGCATAGCGCGTTCTTCAATTGAAGCGCTCATGTATATTTTTACCGGTGCGTCAGGAAACACGACAGAACCGATATCACGCCCATCTACTACCCATTTGCCTTTAGAACCGATGCTGCGTTGAAGTTCGGTCATGCACTCACGAACTCCGCGGCTTGCGGCTACTGCAGATACATTGCGGGCAACTTCGGGGTCTCTGATTTCTTTGGTTACATCAACATCTTTTAAAAATACCAGAGGTTGAGATGAACCTTCGCGGGTTTCAAATCTTAGCCCGCATTCAAGTGCGCATTTGCGCATGGCTTTGTCATCAGAAATGCTTATGCCCTCTTTGAGAGCTTTGAGCGTTACTCCACGGTACATGGCGCCTGTGTCAAGATAGCCATAACCAAGTTTGTCTGCAACTTTTTTTGCTACCGTGCTTTTGCCGGCCCCTGCGGGACCATCAATGGCGATTATATCGCGAGAGTTAAAATGACTTTGTGTCTGCAACGTTTAAGAGACTCCTGTAAAATAGATGCCAAAACTATTCCGGCACCTGATGCGCACTATTGTACAATAAGATATTTGAAATTGCAATAACTTTGTGAAAAATAGTTTTTACTCTAAAATAAAATTTTTCAGCCTTTCAAAATATCCCGGAAATGAAATGTTTACGCATTCCGAATCGCTTATTAACAGCCCGTTTGAGCTCTTTAAGGCTAATATTGCAAAACTCATGCAAAGTCTGTGGTCGTTAAAGCATTTTAATAAAATATTTTCGTTGCTTTTTAAAGAGCCATTTAAAATATTTTGACCTTTGATGACAAAACCATCTTCTCTTTCTTCGCAAATTATATTTAACTGCTTTAAGCCAATAATTAAGGCTGCAATGCGGTCGCTTTCTTTTACTCGCAACTCACGTGCGCCGCTCACTTCTGATATACCGTCGGCAAAGCTCATAATTATGCCTAATAAAACTACTTCATCTATCATTGTGGGAATCTGATCACCTGTTATTGTTATACCGCGTAATTTTTTCCCTTTAACAACAATATCGCCGTATGGCTCGTATGTTGAATTATTGCTAATTATTTCTACTTCTGCGCCCATCTTTTGTAAAATTTCGTAAAAACCGATGCGTGATTTATTTAATAATATGTTTTTTAAGTTTACCGAGCTGTTATTAAATAATGCTGCTGCACCCGCAAAGTATGCGGCGCTGCTTGGATCACCCGGAATTGTGAAGCTTTTGATAACCGGCTGTTTAAGGTTTATTTGCTTTAATAATCTTGCGGTATGGTCTCTGCCGGGATTCGTTTCAATTATTTGTGTCGGCGGCTCGCCTTTGCAAAGAGCTAATGATGCGAGTTCAACCGCAGATTTAACCTGTGCAGAATTCGTAATGTTTTCAAAAATAATAGATTTGGTTTTTCCTGTCGACTTTATTATTACCGGAAAACAATCGTTATTGCTGCAGGTTATGTCGACACCCATGCGTCTTAGAGGTTGTGCAACGCGTTCCATGGGCCTTTTGCTTAAGGATTCATCGCCCGTTAAAATGTAATTACCTTTTAGACAGGCTAAAATACCGCATAATAAGCGCGCTGTTGTGCCTGAATTGCCGCAATATAGCTCTATGGGTTCGCTGTCGGTTGAGTGTTCCTTTACTTCACTGCCGTCGAGATAAGTAAAGTCACCGATTTCTCTTACCCTGACACCAAGCTTTTGAACTGCTTTTAGAGAAGTTTTTACGTCTTCGCAGCGCGATAAATTGCTTAGACAGATTTCATACCTAAGCAAAACCGATATTAGTACAAGTCGGTGTGATATTGATTTATCGCCATCGAAACTGAACTCACCGCCAACTTTATTTGCAGGCTTTTGAAATATCTGCATTTATTCGGTTTGTGGCTTGCCCAACATTATCGAAAGAATTTGATCGTCAGTTTGCACCATACCCGGCGCGGCAATAAGACCAATATTAGCAAGACTTTCTTCTATGGTTTTGCCTAATACGCCATTTGAAACCGGCAATTTTAAACCGTTCATGGCCATCATTGCTGCTTGAAACGCAGAGTCTACGGCACATGTCAGCTTTATGGCACAGCCAACTTTGGCTCCATCACAGATTATTCCTGTAATTCCGCCGACCATATTGTTTATTGCCGCTGTTGCGTCATCAATGTTGCCGCCCATCAGGTATGTGATACCCGCAGTTAGCCCGATTCCCGAACAAACAACGCAGCCGCACATGGCCGACAGGGTTCCAGAATGATGTTTTAAAATACTTGTGATGCCGTGGCTTATCGCTAATGCTTCACCCAGCTTTTTTTCGCCGCATTTCAAATGTTCGCTCAACACATGCAAGGGAAGAGAAATAGTGAGCCCTTGATTGCCCGAACCTGCTGAAGTCATTACGGGAAGGTTGCAGCCCGACATTCTTGCATCTACCGCCGCCGAAGTGAGCGATTTTGCTCTGTTAGTAACGTCGTTGCCCATCCAGCCGTCTTGTATAAGCTTATTATAAATGTTGCCGATATTGAGCTTTCCTTCATGGGTGAGCCCTGCTTTTGCCACTTTTAAATTTATTTCGATGCCTTTAAGTAAAAGTTCACGCACATCGGCAGATAAATCTTCGATTTTATGCCAAATATCTGAAAAAGAAGAATCCGCTAATGCTTTTCGCTCGTTTAAAAGCTCGCCGGAATTTGACTTTTCTGTTGAACCTGATTCAAAGATTACTTTGCCATTTTGTTCCAACAATGTAACATTTTCATGTGTGCCCGATATTATGCAGCGCCCCGTGTTGTTTTTGTCATCTGTTACTATTATATCCATGTATAGACCGTGCCGTTTTGATGCCGGTTCTATTTTTATAATGCCTTTTTTTACTATTGCCTTAGCTTTTGCAAGAATTTCATCGTCTAAATTTTCTAATAGGGTTAAATCCATTGCTTTCGGTGTGACGAGTGCACCTAAGGCTGCTGCTAATGCTATGCCGTGTTGGCCGTTTGTGTTGGGAATTCCAACTTCAAGCGCGTTTTTAATTAGATTGGTAGACAGTTTGAGTATAATTTGCTGCAATTCGCCTGATACCAAGCTTTTTGCTTTGCATGCGCCTAATGCTATTGCAATTGGTTCAGTGCAGCCTAATGCCGCTTTAATGTCAAGTTTTAGTGTCTTTTCAAGCTGTTTTATACTCATTGTTTGTCTCCTTGTGATTGCATATAAATTATCACAATAGTCAAAAAAAATACACTCTGCGAACCACATTTTCTGTCAGCTGAAATTCGCTGTCGATATAACCATCATCTTTTGCTTCTAACCTGCGAGTAATCTCTGACTAGCACTAAGGAGATTCTTAGGCTGTTGTATACGCGGTGAACGGTGAGGCGGGCGCACAACGCTCATAAAATCGCTCGGTCTCATAACATTCGCTGCGTCTTTCGGCTCGCACGGCCGGAGAACCCCCGTAACGCGCTTCATGCGCGTGACGGATGCCTTTTGCCGTCGTGGCAAAAGTTCCGGCCTTAGCGGCCTCCTTCGCAGAATGTTATGGCCCTCGCTCCAATATTTGCTTTTGTGCGCCCTTCTCATTGTTCACCGCCGCCACAGGTGCCGCCTCAAAGTTCACCGCAGTTGCTACCAACAAAATGCATCTGATCTTTAAGCAAGTAAGGTTTGATTTATGAATCTGAACATACTATAATCACAGCGCTGAGTAAGACAAAATTAAAATAAAGGTCTTTTATGAAAGTTTTGAACGTTTTGGTTTCTAGAACCGACCGCGCAGGCGATTTGCTGCTTACTATGCCTATTTTCCGCGAACTAAAGACTGCTTTTCCAAACTGTCGTATTACAGCTCATGTGCGTAAATATACGGCTTCTTTGCTTAAAATGTGCCCCGAAGTCGATGCGCTTATTATTGATGACGACTATGCGCCGGGTATTATCTCGCAGCCTCTGATCGAAAAACTTAAAAACGAAGAATTTGATGCTGCTGTTTTGGTGCATCCCTCGCCGAGGGCAATAATGTCTGCTTTTCTAGCTAAAATACCAAAACGTATAGGAAGAGCTTCAAACCTTTTTATGCCATTTTTAAATGTCAGAAAAGTTCAGCATAGATCAAAGAATGTAAAGCATGAATTTGAGTATAATCTTGATTTGTTGGCGGGCTTAATCGATAACATTAACCCCTTGCCATATAAAATTAATAGTTTTAACGATATTAAGCCGCTTGATTCAAAATCAGTTGTGATTCATCCCGGTAGTGGCGGGTCTGCATACAATATACCTGTGCAAAAGTATCTTTTGTTGGCTGAAATTTTGGTAAATCATAAAATCAGTGTGTATGTAAGTCTGGGCCCGGGTGAAGAATATTTAAAAGAAGTTTTTAATAAAACTTTAAAAGATAAAATAAATTATATTCAAAATGTGCCCGATTTTTATGAACTGGCAAAATTGTTCAAATTAAAGTCTGTTTTTGTGGGCGGTTCTACCGGTCCCCTTCATTTGGCTGCGGCTCTTAACATGTTTTGCGTCAGCTTTTTTCCGCCGGTAAAAGCAATGACTCCTAACAGATGGGGACCAAGAGGCGCAGAGTCGATAGTGTTTAAACCTGATTTACCTCAGTGCAATGGCAAATGCTCTAAATGCCCGCATAATGGGTGCATGCAGACTATTCCCATGACACCGGCCGCAGAGACAATAATTAAGCACTTTGGCGATTAATTTAATTCTTTGCGTCGGGAAAATTCTTTAAATCGCGCAGTTCCATAATTACTATAGTTTTTTCTACCAATTCCGGAACATTCTGCATCATACCCGGTTTCCAAAGGTAGATTTTATAAGTGGCACCGTTGTTCTTGGCAATTAACGTTATATCGGCCCATTCGTTTCGTGTCGTTGGTGTTTTCTGAAAGCTTTTAAAAGCATCTTCATAAAAATCGCATATGGTGTCAATGTCGTTGTCTGTCGCATACATAATAGAAAGAACTTTGCTGGCATAAACTTCTTTGATGTCAAAAAATTTGGCATCAATCGCAAGAGGAACATCATTCGTCGGGTAATAATCGGGTAATGTCTGCAAAGATTCAGGAGAGGAGTGCTTTTTTAAACTTGGGTCAATAGTTACTTTGTTTGTAGCGATATTTAATTGTTTTATACCTGCAGTTTTTGTTTCTGATGTTGCAGGTTTTTTATCTGAAGTGCATCCTAACTGTGAAAAAATTAAAATTATTATCAATAAGATATAATTAGTTTTTTTCATAAAATCCTCTCTCTCATTGCATAAAAACGGGTGATACATGAAAATATCACCCGTTTAAATTGTTAGAACTAATTAGAACGCATCAAAGCCTGAAAACCCACTGCTTGATTCAGTTTTTTCGTCAGTATTTGTTGTGTTGTCAGAACTTGTTGCTTCGTTTGAACCGAAAGCAGAATCAAATCCGCCTTGTGCTTCTGTTTTAGTTTCAGTTTTTGCAGAGTCGGTTTTGCTGTCAAAACCTTCGCTGAAGCTGGTCGCTGCCGGTGTTTTTGCTTCGGTTGCCGGAGCTAGTGGCTTTACGGTGCCGGGGGTGTAAACGGCTTTTTGGGGTTTAACCAAACTTTTGTTTGCAGCATCATTGGGTGAGGTGATTATGTCTTCTGTTCCCATGAGGGGATCGTCTTCGAACAAAGAATCAACTGCACTTGCTTCTTGAACTCTTTCTAGGCTCGGGTAATTCAGTTTGCCTTTTTCAACGCCTCTTAAGAATTCGTTACGATATTTTAATTCTGTAGGAGCGAATCCGAGGTTTCTTTGAATGACCGGTGAATAGCTTACGGTTAAACCTGCAACAACAACAGCTACCATGCTCATGAGCTTGATAAGAATGTTGAGAGAAGGTCCGGATGTGTCTTTGAAAGGATCTCCGACGGTATCGCCAACAACAGTAGCTTTGTGGCAATCTGAACCTTTTCCGCCTAATTGACCCGATTCAACGTATTTTTTTGCGTTGTCCCAGGCGCCGCCTGCGTTAGACATCAGAATGGCTACGGCAAAACCTGTTGCTAAGCCGCCCACTAACATACCGAGAACCCCGCCTACGCCAAATATCAAACCAACGAGAATCGGAACTATGATTGCAAGAAGGCTGGGAGCGAGCATTTCTCTTTGAGCGCCCTTAGTAGAAATGGCAACACAAGAAGCGTAATCGGCTTTAGCACCTTCTTTGCCTTCGAGAAGGCCGGGAATTTCTTTAAATTGTCTTCTGACTTCTTCAACCATGCTGTGGGCAGCGCGTCCAACAGCTTTCATTGTCATGGCGCAGAACACGAAAACAAGCATAGAACCGATGAATACTCCGACTAATACCATCGGATTCATCAAGTTTACGCCATAATAACTCATAAAGTCTGACATGGATGCAAATTCTATGGGAACCGCATTCTCGCCGCTTGTATAAACATATTTATCTATTACTTCGCCGGTGGTATTAGCAATTCTGATCAGGGCAATTCTGATTTCTTCAATGTAGGCGCCTAACAGAGCCATTGCGGTCAAAGCAGCTGAGCCGATTGCAAAGCCTTTGCCTGTCGCGGCGGTAGTATTGCCTAATGAGTCGAGAGCATCAGTTCTTTTGCGAACTTCGGGGCCCATTCCTGACATTTCAGCATTGCCGCCTGCGTTGTCGGCGATGGGGCCGTAAGCGTCGGTAGCTAATGTTATGCCAAGGGTTGAAAGCATACCAACTGCGGCTATACCAATACCGTATAGGCCGAGAGAAGCATTAGTGAAACCACCGGCAAAACCGTATGCCAAGACAATGGCGATACAAACGGTCAATACGGGTATACCGGTCGATTCCATACCGGTTGCAAAACCTTCGATGATTACGGTAGCCGGGCCGGTAGATGATTGATTTGCTACTTCTTTGGTCGGCGGATAATCTGAAGAAGTGTAATACTCAGTGGCTGCACCAATTAAGATCCCTGCCATTAAGCCGGTTACGATTGAGCCTAATATTCCCAAGTGCCCGGGAAGCATATATTTTACAAGGAAAATGGCACAGACTGCTGTTAATATCGAAGCAACTCTGACACCTTTTCCAAGGGCGGCCATCAAATGTTTTTGGCTGGCATTTTCGTCAGTTTTTACGAAATATACGCCTAACAATGAGAATATGATGCCTGAACCGGCAATTGCCATTGGAAGCAATATTGAGCTAAGCTGAAGTCCTGAAGCAACCATGGTTGGATCACTGAAAGCAGCTGCTCCGAGGGCGGCTGTTGCCAGGATTGAACCACAGTATGATTCATAAAGGTCGGCGCCCATACCTGCCACGTCTCCTACGTTATCGCCTACGTTATCGGCTATAACAGCGGGGTTTCTGGGGTCGTCTTCAGGAATTCCTGCTTCAGTTTTTCCAACCAAGTCGGCGCCAACGTCGGCAGCTTTAGTGAAAATTCCGCCGCCAACACGGGCAAACAATGCTTGTGAACTTGCACCCATCCCGAAGGTAAGCATGATAGTGGTTATTTCCAGGTAGTTGTGAACTGCAAAAATGCTGTCTTTGAATATGGTTTCTTTGGTAGACATAACCCAATTGAGTATCTTCCACCAAATCGAAATATCAAACAGACCAAGACCTACAACAACAAAGCCCATAACTGCACCACTTCTAAATGCTATTTGCAGCCCTTTATTAAGAGATGCGGCAGCGGCGGCAGCAGTTCTGTTACTGGCATTAGTGGCTGTTTTCATTCCAAGATAACCTGAGAGGCCTGAGAAAAGACCGCCGGTTAAAAATGCGAATGGAGTCCAAGGACTCTGAATTTTCAATACAAAAGCTAAAAATGCAAAAAATGCAAAAGCTATGACGAAAAAGATGCCAACGACTTTGTATTGAGACCAAAGATATGACATCGCACCTTCTTTTACGTAACCTGCGATTTCCTTAGACTTCTCACTACCTTCATCTGCTTTTTTCATTTCTGCGTAAAAGTAATACGCAAACACCAATGCGAGCAGAGAACCTGCAGGAGCCAGCCAGAATAAGAATTCTGTGTTCACAAAAACCTCCTAAACGCTTTCAATAATTCATTCCAAGATATAACTATAAAAACTTAATTTTGTACAGCAAGTTTGATTTTATTACACTTAACCACAGTTGTCAAAATAAATGAGTCGGGATATATGTTAAAAATTGTCACTTCATTGCACTGCTTATAAAAACAAAAATTATGGCTCCGGGAGCTATCCACCTAATAAAAAATAACCATAGTTTTCCAAGTGGAAATCTTATCTTACCATTGTTTGTTACTTCTTCAATCGGGCTATGACCATTTTCTATGTGTTTTTGCTTATCCCATACCCAGCCGGCCAAAATGCATATTAATATTCCGCCCATAGGGAGCATCATGTTACAAACTAGAAAGTCCATTGAGTTAAATATATTTCTGCTTCCGATTATTTCGTATGTTGACATGGGTCCAAAGCTTAAAGAACAAGGTAAACCAACCAAAAAAGCTGTTAAAACACAGCTTATAGAGCCTTTTAGTCTGCTTATCTTTTTATCATCAACCAGATAACAAACGCAGGTTTCAAGTATAGATATAGATGAAGTTACTGCTGCGAAAAGAGCAAGCATAAAAAATGCAATAGAAAAAAAATGTCCGAAAGACATTTTTTCAAATACAGCAGGAAGAGTGATAAAAATTAAACCCGGGCCCTCTGAAGGAGAAAAACCAAGAGCAAATACTGCAGGCAATATGCAAAGTCCTGCAACGATTGCAAATATTGTGTCTATTACAGGAACAATCGCAGCACTTTTAAGTATGTTTTCTTTTTTTGATAGATAACTTCCGTAGGTGGTCATAGAGCCTAGCCCGATGCTGAGAGACAAGAAAACCTGACCCATTGCCGCTAAAATTACATCAAAAGTGATTTTAGAAAAATCGGGCTTAAGAAAAAAACTTACGCCTTTTTGAGCACCTTCTAAAGTAAGTGAACGGGCTAAAATAACTAATAAAATACACATAAGAGCGGGCATTAGTATCTTTGATGCTTTTTCTATGCCATTTTTGACACCGGCTCCAACAATAATTAGGTTTAATGATATATAAATGCCCAAATAAACAACCGGTTCAATTGGAGACGAAATAAAGTTTTCAAAAACTGCCTTATATTCAAGTGAACTTGAGCTTGAATTAATAAATAGTCTTGAAAAAGAAACGACCATATACTTAACTATCCAACCGCCAACAACACAATAATACGAAAGCATTAAAAAAGATGCTAAAACCTGTATTTTACCGCCAATGCCCCATTTTTTATTTATTTTTTGATAAGCTCCTACAGGATTAAGGCCGGTGTATCTGCCAATGGCTACTTCTGCCAAAATCAAAGAGGAACCGACAGTTAAAGCTAAAATCATATAGACAAAAACAAATGCTGCACCGCCGTTTTTTCCCGCCAGATACGGAAACTTCCATAAATTACCTAAGCCGACGGCAGAACCCGCGGCAGCCATAATAAATCCAAGGTTAGAGCCCCAGTTTTCACGTAATGTTTTTATGTTATCTTTCACAAATATTCCTTGCAGATAAACGTTTATTACTTTAATCCTATATCACTTCGATAAAATACGTTTTCAAGTTGTAATTGAGTAATTGAATCGTAACATTTTTCGCGCGCCTCGCTTAAATCCTTTGCTATAGCTGTTATGCATAAAAGGCGCCCGCTTTTATAAGAGATGTTGTCTTTGTTATCATACTTTTTACAATTTGAGAAAAAAACAGAATTATTTTTTATACTGTCGAGACCTTTGATGATTGGCTCTGAATCCTCTCTTTCAGGGTAACCGGCTCGCGCTAATATTACAGAGACCGTCGAGTGGTTTCCGAATGCTACTTCTGCCCCAAAGTTCGTTAAGCAGCCCATTGAACAGTCTTTCAACAAATCGGCCAAATCGCCTCTAAATCTTGAGAGTATTGTCTGCGCCTCGGGGTCGCCGAGTCTTGCGTTAAACTCTAATACCTTCGGGCCGTCTTTGGTCAGCATTAGCTGAATAGACAAAAAGCCTCTGTAAAGTAAATTGTCTTTTTTCATTCCATTTACAACCGGCTGTACTATTGTGCTGATTATTTCTTTTTCTAACTCGGGTGTAAGATCCGGGGATGGGCTTATAGCGCCCATTCCGCCCGTAGTAGTGCCGGTGTCGCCGTCGCCCGAAAGCTTGTAGTCGCGGCAAGAACTGAAAGAAACCCACTGGTTTCCATCAGTCAGTATGCTGTAAGAGCATTCGGTGCCTTCAATTCTTTCTTGTAAAATTAATGGCGGACCATGAATTTTAAAGAATTTTGCCGCCGCATCTTTAGCATCTTCTGCGGACTTGCAGACTGCTACGCCTGTTCCGTGGGCAAACCCGTCGCATTTAACAACTGTTAAATTGTGGTTTTCGTCTAATGCCGCTATTGCTTCTGAGTAGTTTGCAACGATTTTTGTTACGGGTGATGGAATAGAATGAGCTGCCATAAATGAATAGGCAAAGGCTTTGCTGTTTTCTATTACCCCAGCATCTGCTGCAGGGCCTATAACCGGAATCCCTGCTAATGCGAGAGCGTCAACGGTTCCATCTTTTACAAATTTAGCAGAGCCAATAACTGCCAATTCGACTTTGTCTTTAAAATAGGCCACTAGTTCGCTGTTTTCTCGCATTAAAACACGTTTGCAAATTGAAATGTCGTCCATGCCGGGGTTTCCGGGACACGCAAAAATTTTATGAACAGCGGGCGATTTCGCAAGCGCTGCTACAAAAGCGTGTTCTCTAGCTCCTGCACCCAATACAAGTATATTCACGTTAACCTCTTATAATGGTTTAGAAATTTTTCTTAATTCAGCAGAAACCTTGTAAACATCTGATGCAGAAATACTTTGCATGCAGGTGTGTGTCTTTAAAGGACAAACACGCTGCCGGCAAGGAATTTTTTCGCAGGCATCAGAAATTACAGGTCTGAAATTTATGTTTAAAGCCCCCGTTCTGGTCATGTCAGTAGGTCCTACCGGTACCACTGTCGGTGTTTTATATAGCGCGGCAAGATGCATTGTGCCGGAATCATTTGCTAAAAGCAGACTGCATTGGCTTAGCAGGCAACCTAGTTCAGTTATGGAAGTTTTTCCAACGGCGTTAACAATAGAGTTTTCAGGTAAGTGCTTTGAAATCTCGTCTGCAATTGCCTCTTCGTTTTTGCCGGCGGTAATAATGATTTGCTTTTCGGGTTCGTGCTTTTGTATTAGTCTGGCAACTTCTGCAAATTTTTCTGGCTGCCATCTCTTTGCTGCTCCAAAAGCGGCACCCGGTGCTATTATTACATAAGGTTTTTGGGGCAATATTCCAACTTTTTCACAGGTTTTTTCAAAAAAATCTTTCTCAAACTTTGTCGGGTTAAAAGTATAATCAAAATCGGTAATGCCGATTTCTTTTGCTAGCCCGCAATATAACTTAGATTCGTGAATCTCTTTATAATTTTCAGGTTTAACCACATTATTATCTAAAAAAATGTTTCTGAACTGACTCTTATAGCCGATTGTGTGTTTTGCACCACACATCTTGCTTAACATAGCGGCACGCAAGGAATCAGGAAAAACAAGAACACAGTCAGCATTTAATACGCGTAGTTTTCGGGTTTCTTTTATAGTTTTAAATAAGCCTTTTTTGCTTTGAACACAGTGTATGTGCAAAGAAAGCCCGGAAAGGTCGTATACTTCTTTTAAATGAGGCCTTGTAACTATGTGAGTCTCGGCCTTTTTAGACACTGCCGCAATGGCCGGAAGCGACATTATGACGTCGCCAAGCCAATTCAGCCCTATGATTAAAATTTTCATGCGTTAATAATAATATGATATACCTCATTTTACAACAGAATAAAATCTCTCGTTTAAATATGTAAAATTTTGGTCTTTGTGTCGATAATTTCGACAATGAATAAAGAATTACCAACACAATCAGATGATGTTTTTAAAAGCAGAAAAGCCTTAAGAGAATTCTGCATTAAAAACAAAGTCGCATGCCCTGAGTTTTTTGTTTCTGAAGATTTTGCTAAGATCAGCGCTTGGGCAATAAAACATAATAAATTCCCAATGGCGATTAAAGCAGAAGAGGACAGTATCAATGAAGAAAACTCTTACTTGCTCAAGGCTTTCAGAGAACTGCCGGAATGCTTTGACTTAATTAAAGCTAAAGCTAAAAACATTGTAATAGTTGAAGAGTTTATAGAAGGAAAACCAAAAATTGAAGTGTGTTGTCTAAAAGGCAAAATACGAATGTTTTCTCAAATAAGCTTAGAAAAATCGATTATATTAAAACACTCTTGGAGGGCTTTTCCCATAAGTGTACCGGCTAAAATTGCAAAAGACATAAAAGATATAATAGATAAATTTAAGCCCTATTGTGAAAATTTGGCAGTGCCGGTAAGATTTTCGTTTGCTATTAATAAAAGTCTGCCGGTTCTTATTTCTGCCGATGCCGGTTTAATGCGCCCTGAATACAATAAAGAGTGGGCTGTGGCTGCAAATATTCCACCTATACTTGAAGAAAGTGGACTATACAAATGTGACGGAATTTGCAAAGTTGTTTATAAAAGAAATGTTGATTTTGCAAGCTTTAATCCCGATACGTTAAAAAGCGTTTGTGCTCCGGCTTTTGTTCTTTATCAAAAAAATGGTGAAGATTTGATAGTGTTTTTAAAGCATGCAGATGCCCAAATCTTACAAAAAGCTTCAATTTTTTCAATATAATTAACTGATTCAATCTTTCATTTGGTCGTATAATTCTTCAAGTCTGGCACTTGCTAATGCATCCCCGGGATTTTTGTGAACATGCCTTTGCAGAATATCTATTTCTGACCTTGTGTATCTCATTATTTTTCTTAAAACGTCTAAATCTCTTGCAACCGTATCATCTTCATTAGGTATTTGTCGCGCTCTTTCCAAGTCATCATATGCTCTTTTATATCTTCTTAATTCCAAATTTATTTGAGCGCTTAACCGCGCAGCCAAATAATTTCCGGGGTCGTAAGATTGGGCTCGTTCGAGGCGCCTGAAAGCTTCACTGTAGTTTTCCCTGTAATAGTCATTTGTTGCGTTTTCTACGTATATGCGCGCACGGCTTTCTTTTACATAAGCGGCACGCTCCTGCGACACCTGTTTTTCGTGAGCAGTTTGTTCAAACCCTTTTGTAAAAAGCGATTTCATTTCTGCTTCAGGTTTTGATTTGGCCGTGATTCCTTGAGTGCTTAGATTTTTTCGTATAGAAGTGAAATCTATATTAGTAGCAGTGGGAACAGCACGTGCTAAATATATCAAACCCAGAATCAGTATAATAGAAAATATGCTTAGCAGAGCTATCGATATTTTTTTCTTTTTAGAAAATCCTTCGGTGGTGCTTAATAAGGACATACAGCTTCTTTGAGGTTTAATCCCCGTTCCTTTAAATATTTAAGCCAAATACTGGAAAATTCTTTTTTTGTTTCTTTGCCAAATTCATTAGAACGCAAATAATCATAATGATAGCCCATTAAAGCAAACTCTCTTTTTAACGATGGTAAAGCCTTTTTGAAGCCGTTATCTAATGTTTGTTCAAAGGTTTTTGCCAAGGGCCAAACATTGTTTTGTTTTAAGGTTTCTTCTTCTGCTTTTGCATTTAAAGGCGATAATAATAGCTGCCACAGCGCTTTAAGTTTTAATAATTCGGTTAATGCCTCAACATCAGGTGTTAAAACGCTATTTTTGTTTTTGTAACCGTTTAACCAAATCAAAGTCTGTACCGGAAACCTTTGCACAGAAGGGTGGTGCCTTCTTAGCAAAACATGTTTGAGCTCTGCCGGTTTTATTTTATCAAATTGTGACCAATCAAGAGGTTCAGATTCCATTTTTCCTATTGCTATTGCTGCTTTTAGCTCAGACAAGTCGTTTTCTGGAAGTTCCAAAAAGACTGTTTCGCAATCACTCGCAATTTTGTCAACCAATTCTGCTTTGTACGCATTAACTTTGTCTTCTGTGTCCCTTATGGCGGCGATTGACCTGTAATACAAGGCTTCAGGTTTATCTTCAAAGTCGGGCCATATATATAGCAGTCGGTCAAATATTTCGACGCATTCTTTAAATCGCGATAAATCAAATGCTCTTTTGCCGTTTTCGAACATTTCATTTGAATCAAGGGCAAAAGCAAAAACATAATTTAGAACAAAAAATAGTAAAACAAGCGTTTTAATCGCTTTGTTGCGCATAATAAGCCTCTTTTGTTAGTTGTAACACAACGCCGACAAACTGCCGAGTCTTTAAACTAATCGGCAGAGGTCGGCGTATTGTTTACGTTTGCTATTGCATTTATTTCAAGATTTTCGGAATTATCTGCCTTACCAATTTTTGCTATTCCACCCTTTTTAAGGCTTCCAAACAAAATTTCATGTGCAAGTTTATCTTTAATTTCTCTTTGGATAAGCCGCGAAATTGGTCTTGCTCCCAATACAGGGTCGTAACCCTTCTCAGCAAGCAATGTTAGGGCCGAATCGCTTATGTCTAAGATAACTTTGCGTTCTTTCAACTGCTCATTCATTTCATTGATAAATTTATTTACCACAAGCTTAATGCTTTCGAGCCCAAGCGCATTAAATGGAATTATTGAATCTAATCTGTTTCTGAATTCCGGCGTGAAGAGTTTTTCTATCGCTTCTTTGCCTTTCCATTCTACGTCTTTTATGCTGTGAGTAAAGCCGATACCGCCTTTCGCCATTTCGCGTGCGCCGGCATTTGAAGTCATAATCAGAATAACATTCTTGAAATCGGCTTTTTTACCCGTGTTATCTGTTAAAGTCGCGTGATCCATTATTTGAAGCAATATGTTAAAAATATCTTCGTGAGCTTTTTCTATTTCGTCTAACAGCAAAACAGAGTAGGGGTGCTTTTTTATTGAATCTGTTAAAGCCCCGCCCTGTTCAAACCCTACATAACCCGGAGGTGCGCCAATAAAGCGCGATACTGCGTGCTTTTCCATGTATTCGCTCATGTCAAAACGCAAAAAGTTTACCCCCAGTAGTGTGGCTAATTGTTTTGCTACTTCGGTTTTGCCTACTCCGGTGGGGCCTGTAAATAAGAACGAACCTACCGGCTTGTCATTACTTTTCATGCCTGCACGAGCTATTTTTATAGACCTTACGATTGAGTCTATAGCGCTATCTTGCCCAAACACTACCTTCTTGAGATCTCTGTCGATATATTGCAGCTTTTCGCTTTCAGACGAAGTTATGCGCTTCGCCGGAATCTTGGCAATTTTAGCCACAGCCGTTTCTATATGGCGTTTTAAAACAATTTTATGTGAACTTTTTCTGAGCTTTTGTATGGCAGCCGCTTCGTCTAACACATCTATGGCCTTGTCAGGCAGAAATTTTTCGTCGATATATTTTGCTGAAAGTTCTACGGCCGCTTTTAGTGCAGACTTCGAATATTTGATTCCATGAAAATCTTCGTAAACTTTCCTTAGCCCGCGTAATATTCTATATGTTTCTGCTATGTCAGGTTCATATAAATCAACTTTTTCAAACCTTCGCAATAGTGCCCTGTCTGATTCGATGTTCTTAAACTCTTCAAAGGTAGTGGTGCCAATACAGCGCAATTTGCCCGAACTAAGAGCCGGTTTGAGCATATTAGCCGCATCGGGGCCACTTTTTGAGCCGGAACCCGCGCCAATTATATTGTGAATTTCATCTAAAAACATTATTACATTGGGTATGGCTTCTAAACTTTTTACGGTGGCTTTTAATCGCGCTTCAAAATCACCCCTGTAGCGTGTTCCCGCAAGCATGGCGCTAATATCGATTGAATAAATCTTCGCGTCTTTTAAACATTCGGGCACCCGCCCCTGATGAATTCTTAAAGCAATACCTTCAACTATAGCGGTTTTACCTACACCGGGCTCGCCAACAAAAATTAAATTGTTTTTGCGACGCCTGTTCATGATGACAATGGCCCGAGAAACCTCTGCACGACGACCTATAAGAGGGTCTATTTCGCCTTTTGCCGCCTTGTCGTTGAGGCAAGTGGCAAATTTAACCAATACATCGCCTTTTACAGGTGGCTCATCATCTTCTTCGCCCTCGTAATATTCTTGTCCCTCATTACCATCTTCATCGCTTCCGGGCATACCGTGCGATACATAGCTCATTACGTCAAGCTTAGTGATGCCCTTTGAATTAAAATAATAAGCAGCGTATGATTCTTTTTCTTCTAAAATCGAAATCAGCAAATCGCCGGGGCCGGCTGAAGTTTTGCCCGAAAACTGAATGTGCTGTATCAGCCTGTCCATTACTCGTTGAAAACTTAAGGTGGCTACAGGTTCTCTAACAGAACTTCTTGGTAAAACAGGAACATTTTCTTTTATGTGCTCTTCGAGCCCTTCTTTCATTTCACGAACATCACAACCGCACGCATCAAGTATAGATTTTCCTTCGCCGTCGTTTACAACTCCAAGCAAAAGATGTTCTACCGTAAGATACTCATGAAACTGAGAAGTAGCTTCTTCTATGACCTTTGTAAGAATTTGTTCGAGATTTTTGCTGATCATTCTTTCTCCATTATACTTTTTAAGGGAAAACCGCTTCGCGCAGCTGCAGAATGAACTTGCGCCACTTTTGTTTCGGCGATTTCCTTAGTATATACACCCGCCAGTCCTTTGCCGCTTTTATGTATGCTAAGCATAATAGAAGTGGCGGTTATCGGCGAATGCCTGAAAACTACTTCTAAAATTTCTACTACAAAATCCATGGTCGTGTAATCGTCATTCAACAAATAGACTTTAAACATGGGTGGTTTAGTGGTTTTGTTTTTTGTTCTTTCGAGAACATCACTTTTTGAGTCTGTACCTATATTTGTCATGTTTTTCTCTTCCCCTCAGGTGTTTCTAAGACGTTCAAGTGCTGTTGCTGTCTCTTCGTTTTCGATACACAAAGACTCCCAGTCGCTTATGGCCTTTTCTAACTCTGTTTGGGCTTGCGCATGTTGTTCCGCTTCTTTTGCTATTTGCATGGCAGTAAAGGTTGCCGGTGGGTTTGCCAGGGTTTCCTCGATCTGAGCAATTCGTAACTCGGCCATAGAAACATACTCTTCTTTTTCTTCAATTTCTCTCTTAAGTTTTTGAAGTTTATTGGAAAGCTGCTTTTGCTGCTTGTTCAGTTCGCGTTGTTTTTGCTTTTTATCGTCTGTTTGCTGCTCATAATCAGATTCATTTGTTGTCGAATCAATCGTTTGATCGTTATCTCTCAGGGCTTTTGAGTGCATGTATTGACTGTAGTTACCCTTATATGTTCGTGCCCGGCCGTTTTCTATTCCCAAAACTTTGGTAGCAAGGCTGTCTAAGAAAAATCTGTCGTGAGATACAATTATTATTGTGCCGGGAAACTCTTCTAATGCATTTAAAAGAGCTTCTCTGCTGTTTATGTCTAAATGGTTTGTGGGTTCGTCGAGTAACAGTAAATTGCTCGGCCTAAGCATCATGCGCGCCAGTCCGAGACGGCTTTTTTCACCGCCTGACAATACTCTGACTTTTTTATTTGCATCGTCGCCCGAAAACAAAAATGCACCTAAAATGTTTCGAATTTCGGGAATAGCATCGAATGGGGATTCCCTTGTCATACGATCATAAACAGTTTCGTCACCGGTAAAACTAATTTCTTCGTCTTGGGCAAAATAGCCAAAATGCACGCGATAGCCTGTTTCGAGGGTTCCGCCCCACGAGCTGTCTTCGCCCGCCAAAATGCGCATGAGTGTGGTTTTTCCCGCACCGTTCTCCCCAATTATGGCTAACCGGTCGCCCCGTTCTAATACGAATGAAACGTCTTTTAAAACGTGTTTTTGTCCGAATGATTTGCTGATGTTTTCGCCGCGCATAACAACTTCGCCGCTGCTCTCGCATTCGGGAAACTTAAATCTCAGCTTTGGAAAAGCCCTGATTTGTTCAACGTCTTCGATTTTTGCAAGCTGTTTTATGCGGCTCTGCACCTGAGACGCTTTTGTGGCCTTATATCTGAATCTTTCGATAAACTTTTCGACTCGTTTTTTTTCGCGATCTAAACGCTCGGCTTGAGCTTCTGCTTCTGATGCCCAGACCTCGCGTGCTTCTAAAAAGCCCGAGTAATTGCCCCTAAAGGTTCTTGAGCCTTCGGGTAAAATCGCCACAACAGAGTCTGCCAGCTCGTCTAAGAAATAACGGTCGTGCGAAACTATTAGTATGCCGCCGGTATAATTTGATAAGTAGTCTTCCAAAAAGGATATAGAAGAAATATCGAGATAGTTTGTCGGTTCGTCAAGAAGCAAAAAGTCGGGTTCTGTAAGCAAGAGCCTTACAAAATATGCGCGCATTTGCCAGCCGCCCGAAAATGTTTTCAGTAAATCGTGAAAGCGGTCTTCGGCAAAGCCAAAGCCCTTTAAAAGCCTTATAGTCTTGGCCTGCCAAGTATAACCGCCTGACTTTTCGTATTTGCCTAACAGTGAATCGTATTCGGTTTGAAGCTGGGCCGTATGATTGCCGTTCGCCATCTCGTTTTCGATAAAATCGATGCGGGCTTTTATCTCTTTGAGCTTTGTAAATGCTTGAGTGGCGAGTTCCCAGAGAGTGAGCGTTTCTTTTTCAGTTTCTAATAAGAATATCTCTTGCGGTAAATAGCCTATGCGGCTGTCTTTAGCCCTCACAACAGTGCCTGTGTCGCTGTGTTCTTCACCTAAAATGATTTTCATCATGGTCGACTTGCCGCAGCCATTGCTGCCAACCAGAGCGACACATTCGCCCGGATTGACAGAAAAAGTCACGCTCGAAAAAAGATTTCGAGTCGAAAATGATTTTGATAAATTGTTAATCTGCAAAGACATGGCAAGATGTTACCATGACAGCCAATTTTAAACAAGAAGCCAATTTTTAAGGCTTTTTCCGAAGTAAGTCGACAGTCTTTTGATTTTGTGGAGCAGCTGCCGGCAGACTGAAATCCCAGAAGAGCTTTTGTTTTAAATGCTTTTCTAGCGCCATTATGATGGTTTCTCCGAAAAATGGGGGCGGGTCTTTTAGCAACAATTCTATAGCAATCATTTGTGCGTTTTCCGGGTCAACAGCCATTTTTGCCTCGAAGCTTTCTGTAAGTGTCGCCCAGTCAGGCGTGGCGTTGTTTGTGCCTGACAGTGTGAGATTTGAGTTTGCTTCTTTCGTTGCTGTGTTTGTAATAATTTCGGTGCTTACTGCTGTTGGTGCTACTGCGATTTGTGGTGCATTCAGACTTGCAATAAAACAGGCTATGCAGGCAAGTGCAATAATTGTTATTCCTGCCGAAAGCTTTCGACTTAGGTAGTTGCGAAGTTGCCGATATAAAAACGCTAATAGCAGAAATACGCACGAGATTACTGCAATCAACTGATTCGGCGGCAGATCAGCTTGATAGGAAGTAGCGATGCCCATAATAGTGGCGAATGATGCACTAAGCACTGCCAGCAACATTCCCTGTAACAGATGTCTTGCCAGCAAAAGGGCGGTGGCAGCAGGCACTACGAGATAGCAGAAGACCAGCATTACACCGGCTATTCTTGAGGCTGCTGCAACGGTCAGACCAAGAAAAACGAAAAATAGCAGTTCATAGCGCCAGGCTTTTATTCCGAGAGTGATGGCCGATTCGCGGTCGAGAAATGAATAAAGAATCGGCCGGTAGAAGAGCCACAAGACCAGCAAGGCCGGAAGCATAACTGCGCAGATGGTTATCAGGTCGGCGTTTGAGGCAAATAGAAGGTTGCCATAAAGAATTGCTTTTACTTTTTCGAGCCCGAAGCCGCTGTGTGCCACCAAAAGAATGCTCATGCCGGAAGCAAAAATGAAGATTGCGCCTAGAATTGTGTCGCGCGGCAGACGCGTAAATTCGTAGGGGTAGGCGAGAATTGCCACGACGAGCAGGCACAGGAGCGCTGCGCCGGCAAATGGGGGCAGCTCATACACGAGGGCGAAAGCAACCCCAAAAGCTGCGACTTCCGAAAGGGTTACCCCGATAAATACCATGCGCTTGAGAACGACGAAGATGCCGAATATTGAGAATGTCGCCGCCATGAGGAACGCTGCAGGTAAAGCGCCCCCATAGATGCCGGCTATAGCTTTAAGACTGCTGAGATCGAACATTTTTGTTTTCCTTGTTGATTTGTTTGTAATTTCTGCTTGCCAGTAGTGCATTAATAGGCACACGTGCCGACTGGCCCTGATAAATGCGAAAAACTTCGTCAGTCAGCCCGATGATTGGGTCGAGACTGTGCTGCGCAAATAGAACGGTTTTTTGTTCTTCTTTTGCAAGGCTGTAAAGCAGCTTAACAAGGTCGAATTCTGACTGCTCATCAAGTCCGGCGGCAGGTTCGTCCATTATCAGGACTTCGGCGCCACTGACCAGAGCCCTCGCAATCATTACTTTCTGGCGCATGCCACCGGAGAGTTCGTTGAGGGTGCGTTCTGAATGCCTAATCAGGTTGAAGCGTTCAAGATAACTGTCGATTTGCTCACGCATCTTGTGGTCAGGCTTTTTCCAGAGACCTAATTTGGGGTAGAGCCCCATTGTTATTACTTCTCGTGCAGTAACGGGGTAGATGCGGTCGAGGGTAGAAACTTGCGGCACATAGCCGGGCGGCTGTGAATCGAAGGGATGGAGAAGCTCGCCGTCTAAAGGCGGCAAAAGGCCGAGAATTGTTCGCAGAAGCGTTGTTTTGCCTGACCCGTTTGGGCCGACGAAGGGCAAAAATTCGCCTCTTTTGATTTTTAGGTTTATTTGGTTGACTACGGCTTCGTTATCGTAGCCGATCGTTAGATTTTTGCAAATTATTAGATTGTTGTCATCTGACTGCATTTTTATTCTCCAAAAGACCGGCTCGATGTGCTGCGGCGCAAAGTTGCTCTACCCAGAAATTCATGAGTTTTTCCCAGGTGTCAAGCTCGGGGCGGCTGCTCACGTAATAAGGCAGCAAGATTGCTTGGGCATCGGCATTTGAAGCGACACGATTGACCGTTTTTTCATCGAAATAGTCAGCAGAAATGACCAGCTTAATGTTGTTCTGTCTCATGGCTTCTCTAAGCGCGGCAAGATGTCTTGGCGAGGGCGGAATTCCTGGTTTGGGTTCTATGAAGCCGCCTTCGATTAGGCCGAAATCATCAAACAGATATAGCCAGTTTTTATGATACGAAACGATTTTGGTGCCGCGTAGGGGCCAAAGACTGCCAAGCCAACCGCCTGCATAATCTGAGAGAGGTTTGCCTTTATAGTGTTTTTCTGCAAGAAAATTGAGCAGCTTTCCGCTTTTGTGCAGGTCGAGAAGAGTCTGTTGGCGCATAATGCTAATCAGTTCACTGCCATAGAGCATTTGGCAGATGTTTGCAACAAATGCGGCAGTATTGCGATCAAACTGATCTTTTTGTTGGGGTCTGTTGCGGCTCAATCCGATTCTGATGTTGTCGGCCGCTTGTATGATATTTAGCGGGCTGACGGTTACATGCGGATTCCCATAAAGGTGTAGTCCGCCTTCAATATGCGAATAAGCTACCGGTTTATCTTTAAGGTTCATGCCTGTCGCTGCCGCGACGTAGCCGATTTCTCCGCTTCTTATACGACGATTGCCTGATTTATCGACAGCTGAAGGGAGCCACATTTCCAAATCAAGACCGGTTGCAATTAAAAGGTCGGCGCTTCTAAGAATTTCTACGAAGGATGGCTTTGGTCTAACGAAATGAGCGTCTTGGGTACCTTCTACTATAGAGCGCACTTCAACGGCGTCTTGGCCTATTACTCGGGCTAGATAAGCGTAGTCGGGAAGTGTGGTTACAACCTTTAGAGGAGCTGCTTGAAGAAGTGATGCGGCAAATAATTGAACAAATAGAATCAATGATATTATGCTAAATTTTTTCATTTATAATCTCCCGTTTATCAGTAACGATCGTGTTTGTGAGGACCGGCTGCCCATATGCACTGTAGCATCAGGCGCTTTTCATCGGGTCCCATGTTGTGCCCTGATTTGTAGTCAAATTCAAGGCGATATTTAACCCATGGGCTTTGTTGCCATGTCATATATGGGCAAATCTGCCATTCATGGGCGTTATGGCCTGTAACGGCCAGCGGGGAGAGAGAAAATCCCGGAACAGCGGCATAGTTTTGAGTGTCCGGTTCGTAGTAGTCGATCCTGAATCCTGATTCCAGCTGGCGATCAAGTTTCCATTGAAGGTTGGTATAGCCGCCCCAAGCAAAGATAGAGTCTTTGTTGCCGAGGTCAGGTGTCAGAATATCTTTTTTTACGCCGTAGAATTCAGTTCTCCACATGAAGTTGCGATATTTCATGTTGTCGGCCGGTTCCCACAAATGGGTAAAATCCAGGCCAAATCCCAGAACAGGTCTGGTTGAATCTATGGTTGTATCGGCGATGCCTTTTTTGATTGTCCATAGGTCGTTAACTCCGGCAAGTGCAGTTAAGCCAATTTCATTATATGTGTTTTTGCTGATGTCTTTGAAAGATTTAAGATGCAGAAGCATTGAGGGTACACCCTTAGTGTTTCCGGCAAAGAGGCGCTCATTGGTTGCTTCGGTCAGTTGCATGGTCAGTTCGTTGGTTGTCCTATTAGAGCCGCCAAGATGCCATTCAAACGAAACACCATTTTGCACAAGGCCGCCGTCACCAAGAATGCGGCGCATTGCAAGCGGAAATTCTGTTTGATCAAGGGCGGCCTGGTGCCAGCGATGGACAATCCCGAACTGTTGTCTGAACTTACCTATTGTAAGATTGAGATTCTTGCTAACTCCATATCTGGTTATGTAGGCTTCACCAAGGAGCGATATGTTTTCTTTGACCGGCACAGCTCCCTTGAATCTGGTATTTGGGTCGAGATATGTTTCGTAGTGAACCCCGAGATTTCTAAGTGCGGCATCTGCGTAGTTTCTGTTACCCTTAATACTTTGTAGGCGATATAAGAAATCGCCGACTACGCTTAATTCGGGGTTCTCGGCTTGTCGGCTTAATTCACCGGCAATGAATTTTCTGTCTGAGTCGCTGTTGACGGTGCTTGTTGCTGAATTGGCAGAATCTGCGCTTGCTTCAATGGCGCTCTGTCTAAGAGCCATAAGTTCAGCATCTTCTGAAAATTCCGGCTTTGAGATGATGCGTGCAGAAAGTTCGTTTATTTGAGCAGTCAGTGAGGCAATTTGAAGTTCATATTGCCGTTGCATTTGTTCAATTTTCTTTTCAAATGCTTTTAGACGGGCTTCTGTTGCGTTATTAGCGGTGCATGTGTTAGGCAAAAAAAGCAAAAAGTTAAATAAAAAAATAGAATATAAAAATAATGTACGAAAAGAATACATAGTTTAACCTCTAATTGTTGATTTTAGGGAGTTTTTAAAAATTTAAGAAATATTCAAATCAGCAAATTAGATCCGGAGGCCCTCTTGGAAAAATCGTTAAGATTATTCCTTGTGAATAAGTGCCTGTTAAGAAGTTGTTAAGAATTGAAACATTCGCTGAGAATGAAACGTCGATAATTCTTGCGAGGCCGTTGGTGTAAAACTGCGAAGCCAAATCGCAAAGACTGCAGAAATCGGTTTCATACTCATGATTGTCTATTGTGTATCTGTCGCTGTCGTGTTTGTCAAAACGATAAATGCAACAGGAATGGCAGTTCGTTTTTTTGTCATTAAGCTGCTCATGACTTGAAGGCTTCTCAAGTGCAAAATGCAGAGGGAAAGCGATCATCCATGCTAAAAGGATCCCCAGAATAAAGGTCGCACAAAAAACCTTTAATTTTGTCGTGAACAGTCTCATGCGCAGCAAAATACCACAAACTCATTTTTAGGTCAATTAAAATAGCATAAGCCAAAAATTATTTTTAACCTCTGCCGTTTTCGCTGTTGCTATCAACCCTCTGTTATATTACCAGTCTCGCTGAAAGCCGGCGCTGAATTTCTCGCTTTCCAAAAAACTTTCTAATAACCTTGCAACTTGCGATAACGGCCTGCTTCGCTGTTTAATCGCGGGGAACGCACGAGTATGGCGCACAAAAGCGAATATTGGAGCGAGGGCCATAACATTCTGCGAACGAGTCCGCTAAGGCCGGAACTTTTGCCTGGATGGCAAAAGGCCTCCGTCACGTGCCTGAGGCACGTTACGGGGGGTTTCCGGCCGTGCGAGGCGAGAGACGCGGCAAATGTTATGAGGCCGAGCGATTTTATGAGCGTTGTGTGCCTAACTCGAAGTTCACCGCTGTTGCTATCACCTCTCTGCTATATTCATCCACCCGCCGCGATGCCGGTATCATAGTGTTTCTGAAAGCGAATGTAATTCAAGCTCCGGATAAATTTCACATTTTGTGTTTAAATTTGCCTCCTCCTAATGTATACTTGTCCGAGTAAAAGCAAAAGGGAGACAAATTAAGATGGAAAATAAGGCATTTTCACTTTCGGGTTTGCTTAGCAAAACGCCGCCTCAAAACGAAACGCCCGCAAAACCGGTCGAACCTCCAAAAGCTCCGGAACCCGCAAAAACCGTCACGCCTTATACCAGCGATGCTTCAGGCAGAACTGTTATTAATATGATCCCCTCGCTTGACCAGATTAAACCGGCAGTACAACAGGCTCAGCCGCAACCTCAGCAACCTCAAGTGCCGCATCCGCAGCAAAGAACAGCTCAGCCTCCGATTCATCCTCCCGCTCGGCAGCCTGTTCAAGCTCCCGCACCGTCAGTATTCCAGGGCCTTTCACAATATCAAACGCCCGCGCAATCTTCTGCATCGCAACCTGCATCCGTGCAAACTCCAGGTCCTAGAACGGCTTCACCGGCGTCTTCAGCCGCACAGACTCCCAATACACCGCACCCGACACCTTCGGCCCCTTCCGCTCCTATAATGCCTTCGGCGATGCCTCAAACGCCTCCCACTGCACGAGCTTCTCAAGCGCCCCAAATGCCTTCTGCAAAACCTTCAGCCGAGGCGCCTGAAACACCGGCAGCACCGGCTAACGAATTTTCGTTGTCGCAAAATCAGCAGTCTGTCAAGAAGCCAATTGCGCAGACTTCGGGCACCGAGCAAAAGGAAATCGAGAAAAAAGTTTTTACTTCTGATGTTACGGGCTATGGCGATGAAGACCTCGAAGTGGCTATTCTGTCAGGAGTTATGAAGGACTCTTATATTTTGGAATCCTTAAAGGGAAAAGGCCTTATGGCAGGGCTCTTTTCAACGCGGTTTTCACGAGCCATTTATCAAAGTATCCTTTCATTGCGCGAAGAAAGCCCCGAGCTTTCTGCCCTAGATAAAATCGTTTTGCGCAATAAAATGCGTCAGATGAATTTGCTTGATTCGGGGGCTCAAACCTTAATAGATAAAATTATTGCAGAAATTCCTCCAAATCTTGACCAAGCAATTCATTACCTCGAATTGATGAAGGATCAGGCGCTTAAGCGAAAACTTAAGGAAGTGTCTTTCGATATTGTGAAATATATCGATAAGCCCGAAGACCACAAGAATTACAATATTGAAACCTTTACAAATAAGATTATTCACGATGTCAGAAATATTCAAAAGGCGCGCACAACAAAAAGAATAAACCTTGTAAAAGAAGAAATGCACGACATCATGGAAGACATAGAGCGCCGAGAAAGGGAAGGCGAAGTTGAAATTATCGGTTACAGCTGTGAGCCGATGCATTACCTTTGCCAGGCTATTTCAGGTTTTAGAAAAGGATTTATGTATGCTATTGCAGGGGCACCAAGACGCGGTAAAACTACCTTTACTCTTGAACTCGCCACAAGGGTCGCGACTTTAAATAGAATCCCTGTGCTCTTTTTTACTTACGAACAAACCAAGAAAAACCTGACCTATCGCTTGTTGGCTAAAGAAAGCCGTTTAAACCCTGATAGCTTGCAGCGCAAAAAGATTTATTCTGATATTATCGCAGAAGCAAAGTTCTCGGGCGGTTGGAAAAGAATGCAGGAATACATGGACTACTTCTATATCGTCGAGGCAACAAAAGAAGATACCGTCGACAGAATCAGGTCTTATGCATATAACGCAATGCAAGACTTTAACACTGAAAACTTAATGATTTTTGTGGATTACATTCAAAAAATGCCGCTTTCACGAAATTATAACGACGAAAAATTTAAAATTGAAGAAATATCAACCGAACTTAAAGCTTTGAGTATCGAATTGAATAACCCGATCATGACAATAAGCTCGCTGTCTAAAGAAGGCTGTCTTATTGATGCCACCGAAAGCGAAGAACGACCGACCATGTATCACTGCAAAGGTTCGGGAGACTTGGAATACGACCTTGACTGTGCTATGATTCAGGCAAAAGACTGGGGCGACACTAAAGAACTTTATGAGCAGCTTCAGCAAAGAGCTGAACAACTTGGAAAAGATCCAACGCGTATTCCAAAGGTCGATGTGGTCAATTTGTTTTTGGATAAAAACCGCGATGCTCCTGAGGGCATTTTTTCGGTTATTCAATATTTGTTTTTCATCGAAGACAATAAATTCGTAGAATTGGGGCCGAAATTCGATGACGACAGATATAGATTCGGTAAGATTGAAGAGCTCATTGACAGGCTTATTGCACAGAACTTTATTATTTTCTTCGATAAACCGAAAGATACAGGCACAAGGGGACGTGCTACTATACAGCTTAAAAACTTCTGATTGAGGGAGACAGTTTTGATTCAGATTTCTAAAAGAATTGTTGCGCTGCTTGCATTTGTAGTGCTAAGCAGCTTTGTTGCGGTAAATTTGGGCGGTTGTTCGGCGGGGGGCGGGCAAACGACGCTTTTGTCCATAACGCCCGAGCAATATTTGGCTTCTGCAAAGGAACAGCTCGAAACAATCGAAGAACGCGACTACGAAGTTCGTGATCTAGAAGAAGTTATAAGAGTCTTAGAAAACGCCGAAAAAGATGGAAAAAAGACCGAGACGATAGACAGGGCAAGAATGTATCTTGTGCTTGCAAATTCTTTGCTGGCGCGAAAAAAATATAGGGATTTAACCGTTAAGGGGGATTATATTTCGAATAATCCCGAGCCTTTTTATGTTGTAAATACAAAAGAAGTTAAAGAAACTTTGCGAACTGCCAAAAAATGGCTGAGAATGTGCGATTCGCAGTTTAAAACCGCATCGTTGGCGGCAGACATGAATTATGTGCGCGGCATCTATTATATGCAAAAAATGCTTACAGTTCATAATCGGGAGCGCAAAGAGTATTTGAATGAAGCTGTGTCGGCATTTAGAAAATGTTTGGGGCAGGCGCCCGACTACAAATCTGATTTTAGGCTGTTTACAAAAGTTCAAACCAACAGAGAAGTGAGACTAAAATTGGCCGAAGCTCTTGCGTTTGGCGGCCGGCAAGCTGATGCTTACGCAATAATTTCAGAGTTTACTTTTAAGCCTATAATACCGTTTGCGGGTGCAACAGATTCGAGCGATTATGCATGGCATCACACCAAAGGGTTTGTGCTTGCAACTATGGGCATGTATAAAGAAGCAGCCGAAGCGTTAGAACGATTTAAAATCGTATCTCCAACCGATTATATGCAGGTAGACGAGGCGCTTTATTATCTTCAGGGCATTTATGAAAAACTTGCCGAAGTAACTAAAGACAAAAAATACGAATTAGAAGCAGGCTTGGTAGCAAGTATGATAGAAAAACTTGAAGGCCCGCTTTCAAGCGAATCATATGTAACTTCCGCTCACCTTTTCCCTAAACCCATGTTCGGAGATATAAAATTTTTTGAAGGCGTAATCAAGTTTTATGATAAAAACTTCGAAGAAGCGCGAAAAATCTTTGCAGCTCTGTCTGAACGCGGTGCGATGAGCCGGGCCAATCGAAGTGCAGCGCTTTTGTATGAAGCTGAATGCTTGTTTTATACAAATGCTGCGATTGCAGACGATATGATCGAAAATCTTATAAATCTTGCCGGCAAAAACGATTTAACCCCAATGCAGCTCGAAAGATTAGGTTCGCTGCTGGCCGGTTACGTTATGAATAAAGACTTAGAAGAGAATACAAGCATAGTGCAGCACGAATCACAGCAATTCATCAGAAATGTTTTTTCGGCGCCGACTGCTTTGAGCATAAGACTCAAAAGAGGCGAGCTTAAAAGGGTGTCAAAAGAGTTAAAAGACAGGAAGAACCCTGATGAAGGTGCCGATGAAGATGCTGAAAGAGAAATCAGCAGTCTTATCATTGAGGCGTATGTAAACAGGCCCGAAGATTGGATAACAAGTGCTTCGGCTTATATTGTTGAACTGCCCGAAATGGCGCACGTAGGCAAAGGCAAAATTGTTGGCCGGGAAGAGAGTGGTGAATGGGAGTTTAAAGACGAAAGAATTAATACTTTCAGACGAAACAACCAATACCTAATTATTATTGAGTATGATAATTCCGATTCGGAAAAATCAATTCAGGGAATTCTGTATAAATCAATATAAGGAATTTTGAAATGACTAATTCTGTCACACTGTTTCAACAAGAACTCGAGGGCGGCAAAACCGTCGTCAATGTTAATGAAGTGGCTGTGTGCCTTAAAAACAATCTCGAAGGATGCGAAAGAAGCGTTTTCTTTAACAGCGAAAGCGATAAGTTTTCGGGCCCGGCAGTATTCCTTTTTTCGGTTAAAAAGGCAAAAGACTTACTGTTAGAGGGCTGTGAATACCAGGGATACGAATTTGTCGTAGAAACCGG